>CAKSPL010000120.1 GCA_934481325.1 uncultured Eubacteriales bacterium
TTTTCTTGCTGTCGGTCACGGGGGACATTACGGCACCCACCGTCAGGCAGTTGAAATAGTCATCCACAAAAATCAGAACGCCGAGTGCAAAGGTGGCAAGCATTGCCCCCACACGGGTTTTGACACGCTTTTGCGCCCATCTGCCGAAAGCACGCGACCCGCCGGACTTGTTCAGAAGCGATACGATGATGCCGAGTATCACAAGAAAGGTAAAAATACCTGCCTGACTTGACACGGCGTGAACAATTCCGTCACCCACAATGGCGTTCATTGCCCCGACGGGATTGTAATTGGCGTAAAACAATCCGCCCGCCACCACGCCGACAAACAAGCTGCTGAACACTTCTTTGGTGATGAGTGCCAGCCCGATGGCGATAATCGGCGGTACCAATGCCATAAATGTGGCATAATAGCGGCTGGGTGCCGCCGTGGTGCCTTTGCCCTCACAATTCTCGCAAACGGTGCGCACCGCACCGCTTCCGCCGCACACGGCGCAACCCTCGCCCCCGCAGGCATCGCAAAGGGCGGCAACAGCACCCGCTCCCTCACAATCGGCGCAGTCTACCGTTTCGGCTGTGCGCAGTGTGCAGGATAGAATCACCACCGCAATCAGTGCCAGCACGATGACGGCAAGGTTTATAATCTGCCTTTTTTTCATAACAGTCTCCTTCGGTGAAAAAAAATAATCAAAAGAAAAAACCGCGGCAAAACGCCACGGCAAAATCCCGCAAAGGGACAATGACGGATAGCGCTCCACTTTCGTGACAGTACAGGGCATATTGTGCCAAATACCAACCCACAAGCCCCGGAAACAGCAAGCGGATTTCGGCGGCGCACCCTTTCACACGCGGCATTTCCGTGCCGAAGCCGTGCTACTCTTGTGAACCGCACCTCTATCTACGCCAAATATTATAACGGCTTCCCTTTCATTTGTCAAGTGGATTTTTGATATTTTCCGAACTTTTTTCTCATTTTCTGACAGACCGAGAGAAAAATCCTGCAAATATCGGCAATCTGCCGCCGGAATGGGAGTAACGACGACACCGAGAAAAGCATCGCGGAGGGAAACTCCCCTGCTACGGTACACACGGCGGCAAGTGCGCACAGCAAAAAGGACACCGCCGTTTCGGGCAGATACCTTTGGAAAGAGAGAATCCGGCGGCTGTCCGTACAGCGAAAAACGAAAACCGAAAGCCACGCGGCAAGCGTGGCAAGAGCCGCCCCCTGCCCCGAAAACCCCGGAATCAGTAAAAAATTGAAGAAAAGGTTGACGGCGGCACCGAGAAGTGCCGTTGCCAGAGAGCGCAGGGAGGAAAGATGCCAGGTGTAAACACTGCCGAGAAAGGAGGAAAGCACGGAAAACAGCGTTGCCAGCGTCAGCACCGGAATCAAAGCCGCGGCATCCGCATACGAGGTGGGAAACAAAAAGGAAACCGCCGCACCGCCAAACGAAATCAGAAAGGCGACAAACGCAAACACGGCAGGCAAAAAGCACCCGTATATTTTACCGAAATATGCCGCACATTTTTGCTTTTCCACCCGCAGGGAGGCATAACGCCAGACCTCCAAAAATATCCCGGAAACAAAGGTGAGCAATGCCGGAATTTTCCCCGCCGCCGCATAAATCCCCGTTGCCGCTTCCCCGTGATAATGAAGAAGCACATATCTGTCCGAGAGCGCAATCACCCACCAGAGTGCCGCCGTCGGAATCAGCGGGAGCGCATAACGCCACATTGAGAACAAAAGCGAACGCGAAAATTTTGCCGGGTGCAATTCCCCGCGCCGCCAAAGGATCAAAAGCAATACCACGGCAACGATGCCGTCCGCCAGGAAAACGGCGGAAAGATATCCGGCAACCCCAAGCGAGAGAATCGGCAGGAACAACAGCTCCAAAAATACGGTCAGCAAAGAGGAAAACAGCTGTTGCACCGAAAAAAGAAAATAATCCCCCCCTGCACGCACAAGATTTGCGGCAAAGGAATGAAGCCCCGCCCCCACAACGTAGCAAATCAGCAACGGCAAGGCACCGGAAAACACCGGCAACAAGGCGAAAAGCGGAAGTAAAAACAAAAACAGCACGGTTCCCGGCAGCAAGGAGAACAACCCCGCGCCAAGCACGCTATCCCGCTCTTCTCCGCCTGCGGTAAAGCGAAACACCGCCTCCGGCGCATTGAAGGTAATCAGCGGAAGGATCAGCACTGCGGTGCTGATCAGAATATCCGCCGTGCCGAATTCCGAGGGCGTAAGGCAGGCGGTATAAAGCGGTATGAGAAAAAAGGACACACCTTTTGAGATAAAAGAAGTGACCCCGAGAAAAAAAGTATTTTTCATCAGCCCCGATTTTTTCATCGCATATTCCTCTTTTTCTTTAGTATCGGAAAAAAGCGTATCGGATACGCGCGAAAAAAAGTGGCAACGCGCAATCGCGCGTTGCCGCCGAAAACAAAAATTCAGACCGCTTCTCCCGTTACCACCGCAAGACTGCGGTTCCCGATTCCGCCGATGATGCGGTGTCCCGGTTCCACTCTGACCGATCCGTCCACAATCGCGTATTCCACCACGGCACCGTCACCGATGGAAACGTCTTTTAATATGACGGAATGGCGCACCACCGCACCCCTGCCGACATACACACCCGGGGAAAGTACAGAATCCGTTACCTCCCCTTCGATGCGGCAACCGTCGGAAATAATGGCATCCGAAATACGCGCTTTTCCGCCGATCAGTTGGGGAGGAAAGGACTCGTTCCGCGAATAGATTTCCCCCTTGCCAAACAGGTCAAATGCGGGGGTGCCGCCCAACAAATCCATATTTGCCTGCCACAGGCTTTCGGGTGTTCCCACGTCGCGCCAATAACCGGAAAAGCGGAAAACCCGCAGGTTTCCGCCGTCCGCCAGCATTGCAGGAATCACATTTTTGCCGAAATCGTTGGCGGACGCGGGGTCGCCGTCATCTGCTTCCAGATATCGGAGCAGATAGTCCGTATTGAAAATATAAACGCCCATTGAGGCAAGATTGCCCTTCGGTTCGGTTGGTTTTTCCTCAAATGCGGTAATCCGCCCCGCCTCATCCGCCGAAAGAATACCAAAGCGGCTTGCCTCCTTTTGCGGCACACTGACTGTGGCAAGCGTTGCATCGGCACCGTTTGCAATATGACTGTTCAGCATTTCGCGATAATCCATCCGATAGATGTGATCCCCGGAAAGCACCAATATATATTTCGGGCTGTATTGCCCGATGAATTGCCGATTCTGCCACACGGCGTTTGCCGTGCCGTGATACCACGCGCTGTCCTTTTTCGCCTGAAACGGAGGAAGAATATGTACCCCGCCGAAATTTCTGTCTAAATCCCACGGCTGACCGTTGCCGATGTATTCACTGAGCACCAGCGGCTGATATTGCGTCAATACCCCCACGGTATCGATACCGGAGGTCACGCAGTTGGAGAGCGTAAAATCAATAATGCGGTATTTTCCGCCAAACGGCACCGCAGGCTTTGCCAATGACGCCGTCAACGGCTGTAATCTGCTACCCTGCCCGCCCGCAAGGAGCATTGCAATACATTCTTTTTGTTTTTTCATTGTTGTCCTTTCCCCGGCACGCGCCGGCTTCTGATGGGATTCTCGCCCGTTATATTATATGACAAGCCAACGCGCAAAATTCCGCGAAAGAAAGGTGTGAAAAAGCAAAATTTTATCAAAAAAGCAACACCCGGCACTTTCGCCGGGTGTTGCTTTTTTGAGTCAGCACCGAATTGTGTCAAAAAGATCAGTCACAGTTTTCCCAGTTGTGATAAACATTCATCACATCGTCATCGTCCTCTAAGTTTTCAAGCAGCAGACCCATAAATTTCAGGTCGTCCTCAGAGGTCAGCGTTACGGTATTGGTCGGTACCTTGGCAGTTTCCGCCGAGAGAACCTGATAGCCCGCCTTCACGATTGCATCATTTACCGCATACAGGTCATCCGGCACGGTGTAAATCTCAAAAATCCCCTCATCTGCGGCAAAATCCTCAGCTCCCGCCTCCATCGCGGTTTCCATCAGCTGATCCTCGTTCACATCGCCGTCCTCGTTATTCACCACGATGACGCCCTTCTCCTCGAACATAAAGCTCACGCATCCGGAGGTGCCGAGATTGCCCTTGAATTTGTTGAAATACGCGCGCACATTGCCCGCGGTGCGGTTGCGGTTGTCGGTGGTGGTTTCCACAATCACGGCAACACCGCCGGGGCCGTAGCCCTCATAGGTGATCTCCTCGTAGCTCTCCCCCGTGCTGCCCATTGCTTTTTTGATGATGCGGTCAATGTTGTCGTTCGGCACATTGTTGGCTTTGGCTTTCTGAATCAGATCCCGCAGCTTGGAGTTGGAAACGGGATCCCCGCCGCCTTCTTTCACGGCAACCGAAATCTCTTTGCCGATCTTGGTAAAGACCTTTGCCTTTTGCGCATCGGTTTTTTCTTTTTTATGCTTGATATTCGCCCATTTGCTATGTCCGGACA
>CAKSPL010000121.1 GCA_934481325.1 uncultured Eubacteriales bacterium
GCCTGGCTTCCTCGGAGGAAAATCTCAAGCTGTTGCTTGACCTGGATTACGAGGAGGAGCTTGGCAACGCTATCGGATTTGATAAAATCCGGGAATATCGCGAACTCGGGATGAACGGCGCACCCGTTTCCTCCCGCCGCGGGAAGCGCAAGGCTGTCGAACGGCGGGAATATGAGTTTACGGGGCAGGAGAAAACCATCCGCAGAGAATACCAGCGCAGGAAAAAGGGGAATATCGTTCGCCTTGTGTTCACCCTGCTGATTCTGTTGCTGATTTTCTTCTACGAGCATCCGGCGTGGTTGCCGCTTTTCTTCCGCGGACCACTGGACGGCGCGGCGTATCCGAGACCCTACATCCTTTTCGGTTTACAGCTTTTGCTGATTGACGCGGCACTGTGCTATCGGCACCTGAAGGAAGGGCTGGTTTCCTTTTTCCGCCTTGCCCCGGTGGACTATTCGCTGTGTTCCGTGGCGTTTGTTGCCACTGCGCTTTATCATATCGTTCTCTTGTTTTTGCCCTCGGACGGCGTTCCCACGCTGTACCTGTCGCCGGCGGCGGCGGGGCTGGTGCTGATGTCGCTTGCCGATCTGTTTGATTGGTATCGGGAGTTTTTAGCATTTCGCGTGGTGTCCTCCAGACGGCAGAAATACGCGCTGATTCCGCGGGTTTCCGTAGGCGGAAAGCAGAGCAGTGCAAGAGAAAATCTGACGGAGAGCGAGCAGAACGAAACCGTTCTGTATGCCCGCCCCGTCGGCTTTGTACGGAATTACTTTGCAAACACCGAGCGGCGGGAGGAGTATAACCGGACGCTTGGCACGCGGTTGCTCCCGGTGCTTGCCGTAGGGCTTGCCTGCGGGCTGTTCACTGCCGCGGCAAACAAGGGCGGAACGGTTTTCCAGGTGGTTCTGATCACTTTTTTCCTTTGCCTGCCCTGCATTTCGCTGTTGGTAACGTCGCTGCCGATGTTTCTCGCCTCACTGCTCCATCTCGGGAAAGACGGTGCCATTATCGGTGAGGAACCGGTTTACCGTTGCGGGGGAAAAACCACCCTGGTAATGCCGGCAAACGGGCTGTTTCAAAAAATGAAAAACGAGCAGTTTGAGTTGGCAGGCAACTGCGATATTCAACACACTCTGGTGCTGGCGCGCGCACTTCTGGAAAAGGTGCAAAGCCCCCTTGTGACTTCCGTGGACGTGGATGAAGAACTGCGGGTTTCCCCCGACGAGGTGGAATTGACCGAGGTGGCGGAGGAGGGCGTTTGTGCAACGGTCGGCGTGGCAAAAACGCCGCTGATGCTGGGCAGTGCCGCGTATCTCCGCGCCCACGGCATCGGGGTACAGCAGCGGGAAGGAAGTGAGGAAACTGATTCCCGCCGGATGCTGTTGTTTACCGTGGAGGGAAAGGTCTGCGCGGTATTTTTGGCGCGTTATCGCCTTTGCGAGGATGTGGGTGCATTCCTTTCCGATTTGCGGGAGGAGGATGTACGGCTGATGGTGCGCACCAAGGACCCCGGCGTACACGGGGATTTGTTCCGCCCCTTGGGTCAGGACGCCGCCGACCCGGTGCAGGTGATGAAGCCGAGTGCAAAGGAAATGGATTTGCGCACCGATCGGGTAGATGCCACACTGGTGGCATTGGACTCCTGTATGGCGGTGGGAGAGACCTTCCTCATTTGCCGGAAGGTGCGCCGCGCGGGAATGTTCGGCAGATGGTTGCAGGTCATCTCGATGCTCGTAGGGGCGGCACTTGCCATCGGGCTTTCCTTCCTCGGGAAATTACAGGTCTTTACCCCGACAATGCTGACCCTGTACATCTTTTTTTGGAGCGCGCTTGACGCGGTCGTTTCTTACCTGTATTTGCGTGATAAGGAGAATCTATGAACGAGAAAATCAGCCGGCTTCTCCGGCTTGTCCAAAAACCCGGCCGCTATTGCGGCGGGGAATACGGTGCCACGATCAAGGATAAGTCAAAGGTCAAGGCACGCTTTGCCTTCTGCTTTCCCGATACCTATGAAATCGGAATGTCCAACCTCGGAGTGCGGATTTTGTACGGCGCACTGAACAAGGAGGAGGATATCTGGTGCGAGCGCGTATACGCCCCGTGGACGGATATGCAGGAAGAAATGGAAAAGCACGATATCCCACTCTGGGCGCATGAATCGGGCGATCCGTTGCAGGATTTTGATATTGTGGGCGCCACGCTTCAATACGAAATGTGTTATACCACCGCCCTGCGGATGCTGATGCTGGGGCGCATCCCGTTGCACGCGGCGGACCGGGGGGAGGATGACCCGGTGGTAATCGGGGGCGGACCCTGCGCCTATAACCCGGAACCCCTGGCGGACTTTTTCGACTGCTTCTCCATCGGCGAGGGGGAAGAAAACCTTGTGGAATTTACCAAGCTGATGATTCGGATGAAGGAGGAGGGACGCTACACCCGTGCCGCTTTCCTGCACGAGGCGGCGGCGACCGTCAAGGGGATTTATGTGCCGTCCCTTTATGAGGTGGCGTACCACGAGGACGGAACCATAGCTTCCGTAACGCCCAAATACCCGGATGTGCCGGAAAAGGTGGAAAAACGCATCATCAAGGATTTGAATCAGGTCTATTTCCCGCGCGATGCCGTGATGCCGTATATCGAAACGGTACACGACCGCATTATGCTGGAGGTCTATCGCGGGTGTATCCGCGGATGCCGCTTTTGCCAATCCGGGATGATTACCCGCCCCGTGCGGGAAAAATCGCCCGAGATTCTCAACGAGGATGCCAAATGTCTGTTTGAATCCACCGGATACGATGAAATTTCGCTGACCTCGCTTTCCATCAGCGATTATACGAGGTTAGAGGAGCTGACCGAGGAGCTGCTGGAATGGACGAACAAAAATATGGTCAGTCTTTCGCTCCCCTCCCTTCGTGTGGACAGCTTCCGTAAGGAGCTGATGGACAAAATTGCCACGGTGCGTTCCTCGTCTCTCACCTTTGCGCCGGAGGCGGGGACCCAGCGTTTGCGCGACGTTATCAATAAAAACGTGCGCGAGGAGGATCTGATGCGCGCTGTGAACGTGGCATTTGACGCGGGCAAAACCACGGTCAAGCTCTACTTTATGTCGGGGCTTCCCACCGAAACTGAGGAGGATCTTGCGGGCATTGCCACGCTTGCCTCCGATGTGGTACACGCCTACTATCAGAATCCCAACCGCCCCAAGGGCCGCTCCCCACAGGTCACAATCAGTGTTTCCTGTTTTATTCCCAAGCCCTTTACGCCTTTCCAGTGGGAGGCACAGGACACGATGGAAATGCTGGCGGAAAAGCAACGGTTTCTCGGCTCCAAGGTGACCGACCGCAAGGTGCGCTACACGCATCACGATGCAAAGGTCAGCCGCGTGGAGGCGGTGCTGGCACGCGGCAATCGCAAGCTGTGCGCCGCATTGGAGCTGGCGGTAAAAGAGGGCTTTTGCTTTGACGCGTGGGACGAATTTTTCGATTACGACAAATGGATGTCGGTATTCGAGCGCACGGGCGTTGATCCGGCTTTCTTTGCCAACCGCCGGATGGGGTTGGACGAGATATTGCCGTGGGACGTGATCGACTGCGGCGTGACCAAGGAATTTTTCAGGCGCGAGAGGGCGCGCGCCTATGAGGGGCGCACCACCCCCAACTGTCGGGAGCAGTGCTCCGGTTGCGGTGCAAATCGGTTGGGAGGAGAGCGGACGCCCTGTCCGTACAGCGGAAAATGAAAGACTTTGAAAATGATTTTCAGAAAAAATTCACCCTGCCGGTTTTAGAGGAGCCTCGCACTCTGCGCATCCGCTTCCGCAAGGTCGGAAAGCTGCAATACATTTCCCATCTTGACCTGCAACGCACTTTTGCACGGGTGCTGGTACGCGCGGGATTGCCTCTTTGGTATACCAAGGGCTTCAATCCTCATATTAAAATGGTGTTCGGGCTTCCGTTGCCGGTAGGCACCGAGAGCGAGTGCGAATACCTGGATATCCGGATAGAACGCGACATGCCGGAGGCGGAAGTGATGGCGCGCTTGAACCGCGAGCTGACAGAGGAACTGGCGGTGCGTGAGGTTTATCCCGCAGAGCATCCGTTTTCGGATATGGCTTTCGCCTCATATGAGTATCATATTGAAACCGAGGGCGCGGACGAGGCAATGGCGGCGCGCGTGCAGGCGGCAATCAGCTCTTCCCTGACGGCGGTAAAACGAACCAAATCCGGGGAAAAGGAAACCGACCTTGCCCCCTTGGTACGCTCGGCAACGGTGACCTCTGACGGCAAGGAATTGTGCATCCACGCGGTATTTGCCGCCGACGGTGCCAACTATGTAAACCCGGAGCTGTTCGTAACGGCACTTCGGCAGAAAACCGGAATTCTTTCCGGCGATCCGTTGGAGGAGGGCTATTCCGTTTGTCGCCGTGCGGTGCTGCTGGCGGACGGGGAAACACCGTTCCGC
>CAKSPL010000122.1 GCA_934481325.1 uncultured Eubacteriales bacterium
AACCAGACCAGCGTTGAGGTTAACGTCCTTCAGGGCGAGCGTGAAATGGCTGCTTATAACAAGACGCTCGGACGTTTTTCACTGTCAAACATTCCGCCGGCACAGCCCGCGATAATGCCCTGGTCGGCTCTCACCCGCCCGTCGGGCAGGATTTTGGAAAGAAAATCGGGGTGGCATTTGCCGAATTTGGCGCGCGCCTCCTCTTCCACCGCTCCGAGCAGCTCTTTTGCGTGTTCGTTGAAATAGCGGATGGGGTACGCATTGGAGGGATGAAAGGGCAGGGCAATCATCGGTTCCACGGCGGAAAGGTCGATTTCCGCCATCCCGTCATAATAAGCCATATTGTCGGGGGCGAGCTCCCGGTAATCCCCGGCGCGCCCGTGCGCTTCAAAATGGCGTTTTACGGTTTCGTCCGTCACCCAGACCGAGGAAAGGCAGGTGGTTTCGGTGGTCATCACATCAATCCCGTTCCGGAAATCAATCGGGAGCGATGCCACACCGGGCCCCGCAAATTCCAGAATTTTGTTTTTGACAAAGCCGTTTGCAAACACGGCACTCACCAGTGCCAATGCCACGTCGTGCGGCCCCACGCCCTTTTTCGGTTTTCCGGTGAGGTAAACCAGTATCACCTCGGGTACCGGAATGTCATAGGTGCTTTTCAGCAGCTGCTTGACGAGCTCGGGTCCCCCTTCGCCTACACCCATCGTGCCGAGAGCCCCATAGCGGGTGTGACTGTCGGAGCCGAGAATCATCCCGCCCCCGCGTGTCAGCTCTTCGCGGGCAAAGGAATGAATCACGCTTTCGCCCGCAGGAACGTAAATGCCGCCGTATTTGCGGGCGGCGGAAAGCCCGAATGCGTGGTCGTCCTCGTTGATGGTGCCGCCCACCGCACAAAGCGAGTTATGGCAGTTGGTCAGCGCATAGGGGAGGGGAAATTCCGTCAGTCCGCTGGCGCGTGCCGTCTGAATGATGCCGACGTAAGTGATGTCGTGTGAAACCAGCGCGTCAAATTTCAGCCGCAGCTGTTTTTTGTCCCCTTGGTTGTGCGCCGCCAGAATTTTTGCCGCAATCGTGCGTTCCCGCGCCGCTTCCGGGGGGAGGGGTGCGGTGGCTTCGGGCTTGCCGTTTACCAGGTAAACGCCGTGTCCGGTCAGTCTGATCATACAAAAAATCCTCCGGGTGCAGATAATTTATTATAACCCAACGAACGGAAAATGTCAAGCCGAAGCCGAAAGGTTACGTATTTTTTGAACAAAACGAAAAAACTGCACACACCCCTTGCACAAAGCGGCGGAAAAAGTTATAATATATTATGGATGATACTGTACGCCTTTGGCGGGGAGGGCATCCGATGAGCATTGACGCGAAAATGGACGGGAAAGAGTTTTCGGTACTCGGTTTCGGGCGCGCGGGGCGCGCGGCGGCGGAATACCTGCAATCACACGGCGGGCGCGTGACGGTGTTTGACGAAAAGCCCCTCAAAGAGGAGGCAAAGGCTCCCTTTTCGGCGCGGGGCGTCCGCTTTTTTGAAGGGGCGTTCCCGCAGGAACTTCCGGGGGATGTGCTGATTCGTTCTCCCGGCATCCGCCCGGATATTCCGCCGATTCTCGCGGCACTGGCACGGGGTGCCGAGCTGAGCAGTGAAACCGAGCTGTTTTTTGACAATTGTCCAGCCACGGTCATCGGGGTTACGGGGAGTGACGGCAAAACCACCACCACCGCGCTGACGGCGGCGTTGCTGGCGGCGGGCGGCAGGCGCGTGTTCTGCGGCGGAAACAACGGCACTCCGCTTTTGCCCCGCGTGGGCGAAATGACGGCGGGTGATCTTGCTGTGACGGAGCTTTCCAGCTTTCAGCTGATGACGCTCTCACACGCCCCCGCGATTGCCGTGATTACCAACATTTCTCCCAACCACCTCAACTGGCATCGCGATATGACAGAATATATTGCGGCGAAATGCCGCATTTTTCACGGAGCCGGGCGGCTGGTGACCAACGCCGACTGTCCGCTCACCCGGCACATCGCCGAGGAGGCGGAGGCGGCAGGGGTACCCGTATGGCTGTTTTCGGTAACGGGGAACTTCCGGATGGGGGAGAAAAACCGCGTCTATCCGGACGGGGATCGCGTGGTGGTGGCGGGGGAAAACGAGCTTTCCTCGTTTGACTGCCGATCGTTTCGCCTGCCCGGCAGGCACAATAAGGAAAACCTTTGTGCGGCACTTGCCGCCGCGGCACCGTACCTTTCCCGCCGCGCGGTTCCGGCGGCACTTTCCGCCTTCCGCGGGGTGCCGCATCGCCTGCAATATGTGGGAACGGTAAGGGGAGTGACCTACATCAACAGCTCTATCGACACCTCCCCCAGCCGCACGGCGGCGGCACTCTCGGCACTTTCCTGTCGCCCGCTGGTGATTGCGGGAGGCAGAGGAAAGGGGATTTCGCTGACTCCGCTTGCCGATGCGCTGGCGGAACGCGCCGGGGCGGTGTTCCTTTACGGGGAGACTGCAAAGGAGATTGCGGAGGAGCTGAACGGCAGAATCCCCACCCGGGTTTTTTCGGAATTCGGCGATGCGTTTTCGGCGGCGGCGTCGGCGGCGGTGCCGGGGGATACGGTACTGCTCTCGCCGGGCTGCACGGCGTTTGACCGGTTCCGCGATTTTGAGGAACGCGGGGAAGTATTTATGCAAATGGTAGCGGCATTGCCGCGGAAAGGATAGCGTTTTGGAGTTAAAAGAAAGGATTGTGGCACTTTCGGGGCTGTTCAGCGTAACGGGACACGAGAGTACCGAGGCAAAAGAAGCGGAAAAACTGCTTTCCGGCTTTGACGAAATCCGCACGGACGCAGTGGGAAATCTGATTCTTGTGCGGCGTTGCGGAAAAAAGGATGCGCCGCGCATTCTCATCGACACGCATTTTGACGAAATCGGAATGTTTGTTTCGGGGATCACCGCGCGCGGATTTTTGCGCGTGGCGTCGGTCGGGGGGTTGGATTTGCGCACCCTGCCCGCCACGGCGGTGCGCGTGTTCGGCAAAAGGGTGATTGAGGGCGTGATTGCCCTGCCCGAAAAATCCGAAGAGGACGGCGAGGAGGTTCTCCCCGCCGTGACCGAGCTGCTGATTGACACCGGTTACCCGAAAGAGGCACTGGACGAATGGGTGCGTGTGGGTACTCCGGTGGGCTTTCTGCCTCGGTACGAGGAATTTGCAAACGGACGGCTTGTCGGCAAAGCGTTTGATAATAAAGCGTGCGCCGCCTGCGCTGCGGACGGCGTGCTTTCCGCCCCGCGGGAGGAGCTGGCGGGGGATATTTACCTCCTGCTTTCGGTACACGAGGAAACCGACCGCCTCGGCGGTACGGTGGCGGGCGGGTTTGCCGTGGACCCCGACTACGCGATGGTGATTGACGTGAACCTGGGCAGAACACCGGGGACCCGCAAGCGGGATACGGTCACGCTCGGCGGCGGGATTTCGCTTGCCCACAGCGTGGTCTGTGACCGGGTTCTCACCCGCCTGACGGCGGAATTGTGCGAGCGGGAAAGGATTCCGTATCAGTATTGCACCGCACCGGTCAGCACCGGCACCAACACGGGCGCACTGCACCTGGCGGGCAAAGGCATCCCCTGTGTGGATGTGGGCTTGCCCTTGCGCGCAATGCACACCTATGTGGAAATGATTGATATGGCAGACGCGGCGGCACTTTCGGCACTTTGCCGGGCGTTTGTCTGTGATACGAAAACGGCGGAGGTGTTTGGCAGATGAAAACCAATCTTCATTTTCTGAAAACCCTGTGCAAAGCCTTTGCGCCGCCTTCCGCGGAAACCGAGGCTCGATTGCTTCTCTCGGACAGGCTTTCGTCCGCAGGACTCGGAACCGAAACCGACCGTGGCGGTAACCTGATTGCCACGGTAAAAGGAAGCCCCGACGCCCCCCACGTGGTATTTCTCGCGCATATGGACGAGCCGGGACTGATGCTGACCGAGGCGGAGGACGAGTATTTCCGCTTTGAAACGCTGGGGCGGATTGACCCGCGTGTGCTATCGGGGCGATTTGTGCTGTTGGGGAACGGGCAGACCCGCCGCAAGGGTCTGATTGCCGCCAAGGGGATTCATTTGCAGGATCGCTCCGAGCGGCGGAAAATCCCGAAAACCGATGATCTTTATCTCGACGTCGGTGCAAAGGATGCCGAGGATGCGGCTAAAATGCTGTCCATCGGCGATCTCGGCGTATTTGACACTCCGTTTGCCGTGTTCGGGGAGCAGGACGGATATTTCCGGGGCAAGGCGTTGGAGGGGCGCATCGCTTGCGCCGTGCTGGCAGACCTTGCCTGCGCGCTGGCGAAAAATCCGCCCGCGTGTACGGTCAGCTTTCTGTTTCTTGCCCGTGCCACGGCGGTTCCCGCCGCGGCGGGAACCGCGCTTGCGGTGCTCTCGCCCGATATTGCGATACC
>CAKSPL010000123.1 GCA_934481325.1 uncultured Eubacteriales bacterium
GCCCCGAGAAGCGTATCTCATACGCTGAGGGGCGATTTCGGCGATAGAAAACGGAAAATCAAAAGAAACCCGGCTGTAAAGCCGGGTTTCTTCCTTAGACGATGTCAAGGTAGCAGTGACTATGGAAGTTGTACAAGCTCCCGAAGAAACCGCCCTGTCTAACCCCAATATTTCCGTTTTCGGTCTGCACGAATTATGCGAGCCCCACCAACTCCCGGAGGACAACGGAGGCGAGCAACAGCCCCGCCGTGGCGGGGACAAACGGCGCACTGCCGGGCGCGTGCCTGCCGTGTTCCGGCGGGAGGGTGGTTTTTGCGGGTGTCTCGGTGGAATACACCACCCGCACCCCGCGGATTCCCTCCTTCCGGCAAATCCCGCGCAACACCCTTGCCAAAGGGCATCCCGTGGTTTTTTCCAGCTTTTCCACACGCAATTTGGTGGGATCCAATTTGTTTCCGGTTCCGCAGGCACAAATAATCGGCACGCCCGCCGCGCGGGCGCGGCGGATCAATTCCATCTTTCCCGCCACGGTATCAATCGCGTCCACCACATAGTCAAAGGCGGAAAAATCAATTTCCTCTGCCGTACCCGGGAGGATGAAGGTATCATATACCGTGATTTTCAGGTCGGGATTGATGTCCGAAAGACGCGCCGCCGCCACCTCGGTCTTTTTTTTGCCGAGCGTGCTGCAAAGCGCGAAGATCTGACGGTTGCGGTTGCTCTCGCTGACCGTGTCGTTGTCACAGAGATCCAGCGCGCCGACCCCGGCGCGGGCAAGCGATTCGGCAACATACCCGCCAACGCCACCCAGCCCGAATACCGCCACGCGGGCGCGGGCAAGCCGCTCCATTGCCTCGTCGCCAAGCAGGAGTGCCGTGCGCGAAAACTGTTCCTTTCTGTTCATTCCCCTGCTTCTTCCTTCAACTCGGACAACAGCTTTTCCAGCCGTTCCACCGCCGTGGCGGTGCGCTCCCTGTCCCCGAACGCCGTCAGGCGGAACCAACCCTCTCCGTTCTCTCCGAAGCCCGCCCCCGGCGTGCCAACCACGAAAGCGCGTTCCAGCACCGTGTCAAAAAATTCCCACGAACGCATCCCGTTCGGGCACTTCATCCAGATATAGGGCGAATTTTTGCCGCCGGTATAAAAAATCCCCTGCCGCGTAAGCATTTCGCCGATGATGCGGGCGTTTTCCCGATAATAGGCGAGATTGGCACGGCATTCGGCAATCCCCTCGGGCGAGAGAGCCGCCTGTGCCGCACGCTGAACGGGATAGGAAACCCCGTTGAATTTGGTGGTCTGCCGCCGGAGCCACAGCCGCCGGAGCGGCACGCCGCCCCGCACCAGCTCATCCGGCACCACGGTATAGCCGCAGCGGGTGCCGGTAAAGCCCGCGGTTTTGGAGAGCGAGCAGAACTCGATCGCGCAGGTGCGCGCCCCCTCAATCTCAAAGATGGAGCGGGGGAGCTTCTCCTCACTCACAAACGCCTCGTATGCCGCGTCAAACAGAATCACCGCGTCGTTTTTATTGGCAAAATCGACCCAGGCTTTGAGCTGTTCGCGATTGTACACCGCGCCCGTGGGATTGTTGGGAGAGCAAAGATAGATGATATCCCCCACCATATCCTCGTGCGGCATCGGCAAAAAGCCGTTTTCCTCATTGCCCTGCATATACACCACGCGCCGCCCCGCCATCAGGTTGGTATCCACATACACGGGATACACGGGGTCGGGCACCAGTGCCACGTTTTCCTCGTCGAAAATATCCAGGATATTGCCGAGGTCGCTTTTTGCGCCGTCCGAAACCAGCACCTCGTCCGCCCCCACCGTTACGCCGAAGGAGGCATAATAGAGCGAAATTTCACGGCGCAGGAACTCATAGCCCTGCTCGGGGCCGTAGCCGCGGAAGCTCTCGGCACTGCCCATTTCGCGGGCGGCGTTTTCCATTGCCGCCACCACCGTGGCGGGCAGGGGACGCGTCACGTCCCCGATGCTCAGGCGGATGATGTCCGCCTCCGGGTGCGCCTCGGCAAAGGCGCGCGCCTTGGCGGCAACCAGCGTAAACAGATAGGTTTCCTTTACGTTCTGATAATTGCGATTGATCTGCATATAAAATCCTTTCGGGAAATTTGCCTCATCGGGCTTTTCGGGGCGTGCCGCGTCAGATGCGGAACATCAGCTCCCCATAGGTCGGCATCGGCCAGTACTCTGCGGCGGTCAAGGTTTCCATTGCGTCAGAGAGTACCCGCAAACGCTTCATCGCGGGGAGAACCGTATCGCGGAATGCGGCGGCACTCTCTCTGCCTGCGGGGAGTTTTTTTGCCGCGGCATCCGCCGTGCGGAGTGCCTCGGCGGCACGGTAACACTCCCCGGTAAGTGCCGAGAGCTTGGTAATCAGGTCTGTCTCGGCGGAAATGTCCGCCGTCTTGACCACCGCGGTTTTGGCGGCGGCGGTGGTGGCAAGCGCGCCGAGGTATTTATTTACGGCGGGAATCACGTCCCTTACCACCATTTCCAGCATCGTCTGCGCCTCGATATTCAGCACCTTGGCGTAGTTTTCATACAGAATCTCCTGTCTGGAAACGATCTCCGCGCGGCTCATCACGCCGTGATCGGCAAACAGACGGATATTTTTCTCCTCCGACAGCACTGCATAAGCCGACACCGAATCCCGCAGGTTGGAAAGCCCGCGGCGCGCCGCCTCCGCCTCCCACTCGGCGGAATAGCCGTTGCCGTTGAAAACGATGCGCCCGTGCTCCCGCAGGGTATCGCGGATGAGAGCGGTGAGTGCCGTATCAAAATCCGGTGCCTTTTCGAGGATATCCGCAAACTGACGGAAGGACTCCGCCACCGCGGTGTTCAGCACCGTATTGGGGAGCGCGATATTCTGAGAGGAGCCGGGCATCCGGAACTCGAATTTGTTGCCGGTAAAGGCAAAGGGACTGGTGCGGTTGCGGTCGGTGGTGTCCTTGGTAAAGGTGGGAACGGACGGCACGCCGAGATTCATTTTGCCGCGCGCCTTGCCCTGATAGGAGGTTCCCTCCACAATCGCGTCAATCACCGCCTGCAAATCCTCGCCCACAAACACCGAAACGATGGCGGGAGGTGCCTCGTCCGCGCCGAGACGGTGGTCGTTGCCGGCATAGGCTACCGACACGCGGAGCAGATCCTGATAGTCGTCCACGGCTTTGAGAATAGCGGCAAGAAACAGCAGAAACTGCTTGTTTTCCATCGGCGTTTTGCCGGGTTTGAGCAAATTTTTGCCCCCCTCGGTGCTGATGGACCAGTTGTTGTGCTTGCCCGAACCGTTCACGCCCGCAAAGGGCTTTTCGTGCAGGAGGCACACCAGCCCGTTGCGCTCCGCCACTTTTTTCATCACGGACATCACCAAAAGGTTCTGATCCACCGCAAGGTTGAGCGTGACAAACACGGGAGCCAGCTCGTGCTGACCCGGTGCCACCTCGTTGTGCTTGGTTTTGGCAAACACGCCAAGCCGCCACAGTTCCTCGTCCAGCTCCGCCATAAATTTGCCGATGCGGGTTTTGAGGGGGCCGAAATAGTGATCCTCCAATTCCTGCCCCTTGGGCGCGGGTGCGCCGAGGAGCGTGCGTCCGGTATAAATCAGATCGCGCCGGCGGGAAAACAGCTCCGCGTCGGTAATAAAATACTCCTGCTCGGCACCCACGGTGGTCTGAATCCGTTCGGTGCGGTCATCCCCGAACAGGCGAAGGAGCCGCACGCCTTCGGTGGAAAGTGCGTCCATAGAGCGAAGCAACGGGGTTTTGGCATCCAGTGCCTCCCCGGTATAGGCGCAAAACGCAGTCGGAATATAAAGCGTGCCGTCCTTGACAAAGGCAAAGGAAGCGGGGTCCCACGCGGTGTAGCCGCGTGCCTCAAAAGTGGCGCGAAGCCCGCCGGAGGGGAAAGAGGAGGCATCAGGCTCCCCTTTGATCAGCTCCTTGCCCGAAAACTCCATCACCGCCTGCCCGTTGCTCACGGGTGCGATAAAGGCATCGTGCTTTTCGGCGGTTACGCCCGTCAGGGGCTGAAACCAGTGAGTATAATGAGTGGCTCCCTTTTCGATTGCCCAGTCCTTCATCGCATTTGCCACGGTATCGGCAATTGCGGGGTCAATCTCCTTGCCCTCCTCGATAATGCGCAGCATTGCCTGAAACACACTCTGTGGCAGACGCTGTCTCATCACTTCCTCGTTGAACACCTGACTGCCGAAAATTTCAGGAACGTTTTTCATAAAGCTACCGCCTTTCCAAAACTGCAAATACTTTATTATTATATATCAGGCAGACGCCTTTTGTCAATATTCCGGGGCAAAAACAAAAGCGGCGCGGAAAAGGCAACTTCTCATAAGGATGTTTTCAAGAATCCATCTAAATCTGCCGATTGAGAGTGCAAACAAAAACACGCAGAATTCAGAA
>CAKSPL010000124.1 GCA_934481325.1 uncultured Eubacteriales bacterium
AGGACCCGATGAAGGCACTTCTTTTCTGCGTGTTGATTCTCGCAATCCAGCAGTTTGACGGCAATATTCTCGGTCCCTTTATTCTCGGGGGCAGCACCGGACTTTCCTCGCTGGGGATTCTGGTTTCCATCACCGTGGCAAGCGGGCTTCTCGGCTTTGCCGGAATGTTGGTCGGCGTGCCGTTGTTTGCCCTTCTGATGGCAATGCTGGATGACTGGATTACCCTGAAGCTGAAAAAAAGAGGGCGTTCCGCGCGGCTTTGCGACTATTACCCTGCCGACGCATTTATCAAGCCGAACGACCCGGACGAGCAAAGACCCTCCGCACAGGAGCGTTTCCGCACCTGGGTCCTGACCGTGGAAACCGAGCGGGCGGGCGTGGATTATACACCCTCTCTGTGGCATAAAATCGGGCGTTTCTTCCGCAAGCTGTTTCTGCGGGCGGGGCGTTTCTTCCGCAAGCTCCCGCGGCTTACCGAAACGGCGGAAAACACCGCCGATATGACGGAGAACATTCCGGAAGAAGAATTTGTTTCCATCCTGCCCAAGGAACCCGAAAAACCGGAATCCGTTTTTGCATCGCAGGAAGCGGAGAATCCCTCCGCGGAAGCAAACGGCACGGGCGATGTGCCGCAAACGGGAGATGCAAGTGATGCGCCGCAAACGGGCGATGCGGGTGATGCGCCGCAAACGGGCGATGCGGGCGGTGCGCCGGGTCATACACCGGAATCCTCGGCAAGCGATACGGGCGACGGTTCTCCTCTCGCCGGAAAGGAGGAAACCCGTGGCGGAAAATAATCGCGATTCGCGCAAGGCGGGTCAGGACACCCCGCAAAATCAGAACACCGCGCAAAATCAGAGCGCACCGCAGGATCAAAGCACCGCACGAAAAAAGCACCGCGGCTCCCCGATCCGGGTCATCACCGTCACGGTAATCTGCATCGTGGCGGTATTGCTCCTTGCAAATTTCAATGCACTCCTGCAACCCTTCCGGACTCTCAATTCGATTCTCGCGCCGATTCTGATCGGGCTTGCCATTGCTTACGTGGGCAATCCTTTTCTCCGTTTCTTCGAAAACCGAGTGTTCCGCAAGCTCAAACGGCGCAGAGTGATTCTTGCGTTTTCGATGATTGCCACCTATCTTACCCTGCTGACAATCATTGCCGGGGTGGCGTTGCTGGTGGTGCCGCAGGTGGTCAACAGTATCAACGACCTGCGCAACAACGGGATGAGCTATATCACCTCACTCATTGATTTCATCAACCGTGTAATTTCCTATTTCCCGCTCCCCGGCACCAGCGAGGAGCATCTGGTTAGCCTTGAAAAACTGCTTTCCTACCTCATCGGTTGGATCAGCAGCTTCGGCTCCACCCTGATTGGTAACATCGGCTCGCTCCTTGGCAGTGTAATCACCGTGCTGAAAAATATCCTGGTGGGCGTGTTTGTTTCCATTTACGTTCTGCTTTCCAAGGATCGGCTGAACGCGGGCTGCCGCCGTATTTTCCACGCCCTGCTTTCCGACCGCAACGAAAAAGCGTTGCTCCGCTATATCTCTACCGCGCACCAAAAGTTCGGCGGGTTTCTGATCGGAAAAATGTTTGACTCTATGATGGTGGGCATCATCAGCGGCATTCTTTTCAATATATTTCACATTCCCTATGCCACGCTGGTTGCCGTGATTGTGGGGGTAACGGACTTTATCCCCTTTTTCGGCCCCTTTATCGGTGCCATCCCATCGGCACTGATTATCTTCATCGTATCGCCCTCCAAGGCTTTCCTGTTCGTGATTCTGATTCTGGTAGTACAGCAGATTGACGGCAACCTGGTGGCACCGTGGATTCTCGGTGACCGCACGGGGCTTTCCTCGCTCGGCGTGCTGATTGCGGTCACCGTGATGGGCAACCTGCTCGGCGTTGCGGGGATGATTCTCGGTGTGCCGATTTTCGCGCTCCTGATGGCAATTCTCGATGATTTTATCTGCTTCAGGCTGAAAAGGAAGGGCGAGGACACCGATCTTTACGCCTACTATCCCGCCACGGCATTTATCCGACCGGAGGATGTTGACAGCAACAGGCTGACAATGACACAACGGTTTGTGCGCTGGGTGCGCGCGGTGGAAACCGAGGAGGTGCCGGAGCCCGGCACTCCCGCCGCGAAAAAGAGACGGTTCAGCCGCCGGTTCCGGCGGATTTGCCTGATGATCGGGCGGTTTTTCCACCGTCTGTTCTCGGTTCATCCCGTGCCGGAGGATCATAAGGGTACTCTTTACAATCAGATTATGGCGGAAGGAATGAAGGAAAACCGCGGCATATTGCGGGCAGTGCTTCTCTCGGTCTGCACTCTGCTGATCTATCCCCTGTATCTGATTGAAATCACGGCGCAATACACCAATCTTGCCTGCGGCAAGGATAACAAGCGCACCTGGGGGGCTTTCTCCTATATGATTGCCAACATTTTTACACTGGGCGTATTCGGTTATTTCTGGCACTGCTCGGTGATTGGGCGTTGGAAAAATTACTGCGAGGAACGCGGGGAGGAATGCCCCGTGACGCAAAAGTATTTCCTGCTTTTGGGGCTTTTGGGGTTGCCCACGCTGATTGGCCCTCTGCTTGCGCTTTCGCGTTTCCTCAAAGGGCTGAACAATACGGCAAAGCTCTACAACAGTGAGCATCGCCGGAAAAAGCACTGAAAAACAGCCGGGTTCCGCTACGGCGAAAGTCCGGTTGGTCTCACAAGTCAGCCTGACGGGAGACATTCTGCCGGGCTGACCGCTACGGATCATCAAAAACAAGGAGGCTATGAAAATGTCCGAAAAACAAACCGGCGGGATTTCCGTCAATACGGAAAACATTTTTCCCGTCATCAAAAAATGGCTCTACTCCGAAAAAGATATTTTCCTTCGTGAGCTGGTATCCAATGCAACCGATGCAATTACAAAGCTCAAACGCCTGCAATCGCTCGGCGAAACGCCCGAAACCGCAGAACCCTTTCGCGTAAACGTGGTGCTGGATAAAGACGCCAAAACCATCACGGTAGAGGACAACGGCATCGGTATGACCGAGAAGGAGCTGAAAAAATACATCTGCTCCATCGCACTCTCGGGTGCCGTGGACTTCATTCAGAAATACGAAAGCACCGGAGATGGTGAAAAAAGCGGCATTATCGGTCACTTCGGGCTTGGATTTTATTCCGCGTTTATGGTAAGTGACCGCGTGGAAATCTTTACCCGCTCCTTCACAGGCGCGCCCGCCGTTCACTGGAATTGCGATGCGGAAGGCTCCTATGAATTGGAGGAAGGCGAGCGTGAGGCACGCGGCACCGAGGTGGTGCTTCATATCGCGGACGACGAAGCCGAATATCTGAACAGTGAAAAAATCCGCGAAATGCTGCAAAAATACTGCTCGTTTATGCCGGTGGAGATTTACTTTGAGGACGGAAGCGAGAAAAAAGAGGACGCTAAGGAAGAACCCGTCAACGACACCACACCGCTCTGGCAAAAGAACCCTGCGGACTGCACCGAGGAGGAATACAAGGACTTTTACCGTAAAGTCTTTGCCGATTATCGGGAGCCGCTGTTCTGGATTCACATCAACGCGGATTACCCGCTGAATTTCAAGGGGATTCTCTATTTTCCGCGCCTTGCCACCAATTATGATTCCCTGGAAGGGCAGGTCAAGCTCTACTACAATCAGGTTTTCGTGGCAGACAACATCAAGGAGGTCATCCCCGAGTATCTGCTGATGCTGAAAGGAGTGCTGGATTGCCCGGAGCTGCCCCTCAACGTTTCGCGCAGTTATCTGCAAACCAACACCTACGTGGCAAAGGTCAGCGCGCATATCGTCAAAAAGGTGGCAGACAAGCTGAAATCCCTTTGCCGTGACGAGCGGGAACGCTACGAAAAGGTGTTTGACGACATCAAAACCTTCGTGGAATACGCCTGCATCCGGGACGGGAAATTTTATGACCGCGTAAAAGAAAGCCTCCTGCTGAAGCTGACCGACAACACCCACGCCACCATCGACGAATACCTGGAAAAGGCAAAAGAAACCCACGAAAACAAGATTTACTACACCACCGACCCGTCGGTTCAGGCACAATATATTGCTCTTTACCGCACCGAAGGCATTGATGTGGCGCAGTTTGACAGCCTGGTGGATACGCAGTTTGCCGCGTGTGTGGAATCCCACCGCGAGGGTGTGAAGTTTATCCGTGTGGATGCTGACCTTTCTTCCCTTTCCAAGGGCGAAAATGCCGAGGAAAACGAAACACTGCGTGAGCTTTTCCGTAAAGCGAGCGGTAACGAAAAGCTGAATGTGAAATTTGAAGCTCTGAAGGATGCCGACATTCCCGCGGTGCTGAACGTAAGCGAGGAATCCCGCCGGATGGAGGATATGATGAAA
>CAKSPL010000125.1 GCA_934481325.1 uncultured Eubacteriales bacterium
GCGCTACACCGCGACCCGCCCCGAAACTTTTTTGGAAAAGGCAGACGCGGTTTTGATTTTCTGCGGAATGCAGACCCTCACCGAAACGATGATGTTCAAATAAAACAATGTGAAGAACGCGCAAGAGGGGACTTTTTGCAAAAAGCCCCCTCCCCACTCCTTCAAAAACCTTCTGCCAAAAAGCAGTCACCCGCCGGAATATTTTTACATCGTTTTGCGGTACTGTTTCACGCCGCCGCTTGGGGCACCATTTTCGCGCGCCACTTTCACGCCACCGTTTCGCGATGCCATTTTGTGACGCCTTTTTGCGTACTGCCTTGCAACGCCATTTTGTGACGCCGTTTTGCGCCACCGCTTTCCGATGCCATTTCGCACCGCCCCTTTGCGACGCTGTTTCGCGCCGCCCCTTCTTTGCGACGCTGTTTCACGCCGCCGTTTTGGGCGCAAAAACCCTTTGCATAGCAAGCGTCCTTTCCCGCTTTCTTTGCAGGGAGTAGGCACAAAGAAAGCTATCAAAGAAACGCCAAGGAGAGACGCGCCAAAGGAAACTTTTTTCAAAAAGTTTCCTCTGGACTCCTTCCAAAATCTTTACACGGCTGATGCCGAACTTTGGGTGCGAAAATCAAGGTGTGGCGAGAGCGTGTAGCCCCGCCGCAGGCGGCGGCTGATGCCAAACTTCGGGCGGTGAACCAAAAGCAAAGCATCAGCCTATTAGCCGTCGTCGGAGACGGAGTCCGCAGGCGGCGCAGGCGGTCAGTCCGAAGCCTGTGTTTCTTGCCCGTGCGCACGGAGAAATTCGTCCATCAGCTCCGCCGCCGTTTCCACCGTGGCAAGACAGGGGCGTTTTTGATAATATTCCGCGTTTCGCTCGTCCGGGATCGGTGTGGTGCCAATATGTTTCAGGCGGTTTCTCAACAGTTCCCGACAGATTATCGTGCCGTATTTTTCGCGGAATTTACCGCAAAGCTCCTGTTCCATCGCGTAAATCGCCGCTTTTTTACCCTGATCCTCCACCTCGGCGTAGCCGTACAGCGCGCCCAACACCATCGTCATTCCCGACACCGCACCGCAAACCTCTCGTTGGCGGGCAAACCCGCCGCCGAAAGCGGAAGAAAGGCGGCAGGAAAGATCTTCCGGTATCCCCGTAACGTCGGAGAACGCGGCAAACACCGCCTGGGAGCAGTTTGCCCCTCTCATAAACAATTCCCGTGCCTTTTGCGCGTGATTCATCTGCTCACCCTTCCGTTTTTCTTGCATTAAATTCCAATTATTATAATGCTAAATTCTATTTTTGAAATCAACATTTCCAAATCACCACAAAGATGGGTCCAAATAGCACCGGATGGTGTCCTCCAACCAATATTCAAACTCCGTGCCGGGGCAGTTTTTTTCATAAGGCTTCATTTTCAGATAAAGCTCCTTCCCGTCGCCCGCATCGTGCCAGATATCGGTATACACAAAATCAAAATTCCCCGCTACCTCGGTTGCGGCAAACTCAAAGGCATCCCGGCAGACAAACCGCAGTTTTTCACGGTGCGGAAAACGCGGCAGAATCCATTCGCGGAAAAGCGCAATCACATCCTCGCTCACATCCACCACCGTGACCGATTCCACCTCGTCCTTCTCGGAGGCGTGATAGGCAAAGTAGCCCAACCCCAAGCCGAAGGTCAGTACCCGCCCGTGTGCGGCGGAAATTGCCTTTTGATGCGTGGTAATTTCATTCGGTTGCAGGGTCATCCATTCCCTGCCGTTTTCAAACACGGCGGGATAGGTGTATTTCTCGGTGAAAAAGCCGATCTGCGGGAGCATCCGTCCATCCCCCGTCAGTCGGAAATCGCGGAACACAAACGCCTCATACGGCGCGTATTCCCCCGCGGCAAGCCGCCAGCGTCCGCACGCCGCATCCATCGTCCCGATGTCGCGGAAATACGAGTCCTTCCGATACTCCGCCGTGTGCAATTCATAAATTGCAGGACGGAGCCAATGCTCGTAAAACGCCCGATCGCGCCCGCCGGAATCATACCCCGCAATTGCCGCCAGATATTCCGCATAAGCATCCGCGCGGGTAAAACGGCAATCCCGTGCCAGCTCCTCCACCATATCTCCGTCAATGGCGCGGGGGTAGAGCTCCAGATACAGACTCATCAGGCGCACCAGCTGATTGTTGTACCGCCGCACGGTTTCGGTGGGAAGCCCCGCGATGCTACCGATTTCATTTTCCGGAGTCACTCCTCCTCCTCCTTTCCGAATGCGAAAAAAGCACTTGCCGTGCAAGTGCTTTTCAAGTGGGGTGGGTGATGGGTCTCGAACCCACGACCTCCAGGGCCACAACCTGGCGCTCTAACCAACTGAGCTACACTCACCATATGAAATTTTGCGGAATGGCGCGCCTTGGGGGATTCGAACCCTCGACCTACCGCTTAGAAGGCGGTTGCTCTATCCAACTGAGCTAAAGGCGCAGGATTGGAGCGGGTGATGGGAATCGAACCCACGCGGCCAGCTTGGAAGGCTGGAATTCTACCATTGAACTACACCCGCCTGTTGCCTTTTTCCGAAACCGCTTTCCTATCATACCACAAAAGAGGTAGCTTGTCAAGTGCATTTTCAAATTTTTTTCGCGCTTTTGCCCGAAGATCGCGCCGGGGGGCTTGTCAGACAGGGCGGTTTGTGGTACAATAGGAGCATCACAAATCCCAGTACTGCGTTTTGCGGAACATAACGGCTACGGTTCGCAGATAAAAACCGTGCTTCGCGGGTATAACGCTATCCACGGTGTACGGCAAACCCGCCGTATTTCGCAGATACAAGCTGCGTTCGCGGGTACAATCGCCGTGGTGCGTGGGTATAACGCTACCCACGGTGTACGGGCAAACCCACCGCATTTCGCAGACACAAGTTGCGTTCGCGGCGAAGCCCTGCCGTGATTTTTGCAAACCGGAAAAGGAGGAGAAATACGCGATGTCCCTTTTCGCGCCTGACGCAACCTTTCTTTGCTATCGAGATGTCACCGCCGAGTGGCTCCTTTCGGCAGGGGTGCGTGTATTACTGCTGGACATTGACAACACGCTGGCACCTTACGAACAGCCCGACCCCGATGAGAAAATTGTTGCGTGGTTGCGTACGCTACGCGAGGCGGGGATTGTTGCGGCATTTCTTTCCAACAATCACGGGGAGCGCGTGGAACGCTTTAACCGCGCGCTTTCCCTGCCGATGCGATGCGGTGCAAAAAAGCCGTTGCCGCGAAACGCCAAAAAGCTCCTGCGGACGCTTGGCGGAAACAAAAAAAACGCCGCGCTTCTCGGAGATCAGATTTTTACCGACGTGCTGTGTGCGCATCTTGCGGGCATCCGCGCCTTTTTGGTGCCGCCGATCAAGGATCGCACCGACCGCGGCACGCGCTTCAAACGGCATATGGAAAAAGGAATTCTGAAACGGTACTGCAAAAAGCATCCCACCGCGCCCGATGTGCGTGCGGTCAGCCCGCTCCGTGCGGAATTTGAACGGCGATATGCCGGGGAGGAAACAAAAAAATGAGGAAAACCGCGATTTTCGGCCCCGGAGGAAACAGCCGGAGCTTTTACGAAAGCGGACACAAGGCAACCGTGGAGGCACCGGATTTTGTGCGTTCACTGGGGCTTGGTGCCTATGAATTTGAAGCCGGAAACGGTATCACAGCGGGGGAAGGCACCCTGCGAAAAATCGGAGAGGCGGCACGCGCGGCGGGGGTGGAAATGTCCCTTCACGCGCCGTACTATATCTCGCTTTCGGGCACCGACCCCGAAAAACGGCTGAAAAGCGTGGAATATATCCGAAAATCGCTCACTGCGGCGGAAATGCTGGGTGCCGATCTGATTGTGATTCACTGCGGAAGTGCCGGTAAAATCTCCCGCGAGGAGGCGATGCGCCTTTCCGCCGACACCCTGCAAAAAACGCTGGTTGCCGTGGGCGATACCAATATCAAGCTGGGCATTGAAACGATGGGCAAACGCAACCAGTTGGGCACGCTTGACGAGGTGCTGACGCTTTGCCGGATGGACCCCCGTTTTGCCCCGGTGGTGGATTTCGGACATCTGAACGCGCGGGAATGCGGCGGGCTTTTCCCGGATGCGGATGCCTACCGCCGCGTATTTGACGCGGTTGCCGCCGCCCTTGGTGACGATGCGGCAAAATATATGCACTGTCACTTCTCCAAAATCGAATTTACCGATGCGGGCGAAAAACGGCACCTGACCTTTGCCGACACGGTATACGGCCCCGAATTTGAACCGCTTGCCGAAGCACTGGCAAAAGACGGACTTTGCCCGCGCATCATCTCGGAATCTGCGGGAACGCAATCCGAGGACGCGTTGCATATGCAGGACGCCTATCGCAAATTTTCAAATTA
>CAKSPL010000126.1 GCA_934481325.1 uncultured Eubacteriales bacterium
CGGCAAGGTTTTATGACCCTGCACAGATGACCCCGGAAACCGAGGCGTTTTTTGCGCATCGGTATCTGCCGCTTGACCGTTTTGCACCCCCGGCGGACGGGGTGATTTTACCCCCCGTGATTTTTGACCACGAGGTGGAGGAAATCCGCGCACTTTTGCAAAAAGCCCGGGAACGGGGTGCAAAACACGCCCTTGTGGGCAACCTCGGGCATTTGGAACTTGCCACCGGCGCGGGGCTTGTGCCGCACGGAGATTTCCGCCTGAACGTGATGAGCGAGGCAAGCCTTGCACAGGTGCTTTCGCTGGGATTTGAGGACGCACTCCTTTCCCCGGAGCTGACCCTGCCGCAAATCCGGGATATCGGCGGTGCCTCGGATGTGATTGTGTACGGCAGAATCCCGTTGATGCTGTTGGAAAAATGCGTGGGGCGCGAGGTGGGCGATTGCCGCGCCTGCGCGGGCGGAAAAAACGAATATGCCGACAGACGGGGTGAGAAATTCCCGGTTTTGCGTGTCGCCCCGCACCGCAATGAGCTGTTCAACTGCGTGCCGACCAATATGAGTGACCGCAGGGCGGAATTGCTTGGCGCGGGGGTGCGCGGCGGGCATTTCATTTTTACCACGGAAAACGGTACGGAAGTGAAAAACGTGTTGCGTGCCTTTGCCGGAGGGCTGCCTCTTGGCACCAAAGTGAGAAGAATATGAACCGGCAAACCGCCGGGCAAGGAGAAAAATATGGATTTTGAAATTCTGCACGGGAAAACGCTGATAGCCCTTGGGGACTCGCTGATTTACGGCAACAAGCTGGGCAATGAGGCAACATGGGTCAACAAGCTGGGTCAAAAATACGGGATGACCGTATACAATCACGGCAAAAACGGCAATACGCTGGCGGTGCAGGGCAAAGAAACGAAAGCCCTGCCGATGTGCGTGCGTTATGCCGGGATGGAGGACGGAGCCGACTACGTGGTGGTGCTGGGCGGAGCCAATGACAAGCGGTTGGACGTGCCGATCGGGGAGGATTCCGACACCGACCCGCACACCTTCAAGGGTGCGCTCCATACGCTGATTTCGGGGCTGTGTGCCAAATATCCCAAGGCAAAAATTCTGTTCCTGACCAACTATAACCGCTGGCCGTCGAAAAACGAGTTGGGGATCTCGGACGTTGCGTATGTGGACGCGATGAAGGAAATCTGCGCCCTGCACGCGATTCCCTGCTTTGACAACTACCGCGAGAGCGGCATTTCCTTTCAGAACCCCGCACAGCTTGCGTGGATAGACGAAGGGCTGTCGTTGGGACTGCCCGAAAATCATCATTTTTCGGATGAAGCGTATGACTGGCTTCTGCCCAAATACGCCGCGCTTCTGGCAGGGCTATGACGGACTTCCGCATCATAAATGCCCGCGTCTGGCACACGGACGGCGGCTTTGCACCGGGAGAGCTTTATGTGCGGGGCGGGCGGATTTCCCTGCCCTTCGCGGCACCCGAAACCGTGGACGCGGGCGGTGCGCTCCTTTGCCCGGGGCTTTTTGACGTTCATACCCACGGGCGGTTGGGGGGCGATTTTTGCACCGCCACCGAGGAAAAACTGCGGGAAATGGCGGCGGACTATGCCCGCCACGGCGTGACCGCACTTCTGCCCACGCTTGCCTCCGATACACCGGAAAACTGGAAAAATGCCCTCACACGGCTTGCCGAAAGCGGGTGTGAGAGCTTTCTCGGCGTGCATCTGGAGGGGCGTTGGCTCTCGCCCGGAAAACGGGGTGCGCACGCGCTCTCCCTCCTGGCACCGCCGAGCGCGGGAGAGCTGGCGGAGCTTGCCGCCGCTTCCCCCTTGCCGATCAGGAAGGTGACCTTTGCCCCGGAATTGGATGGAGACGGGCGGTTCCTTGCCGCCTGCCGCGCCATCGGCGCGCACGCCTCCGTCGGGCATACCGATGCCGATTATGCGACGGCGGCGGATGCGGTGCGCCGGGGGGCGGATTCGTTTACCCACCTGTTCAATGCGATGCCCCCGCTCCATCACCGCGCGGGTGGTGCGGTGGCGGCGGCACTGACGACCGGGGCGTACGCAGAGCTGATTTGTGACGGTCTGCATATCGCCCCCGAGGTGGTGCGTCTGGTTGCCCGCGTCAAGGGTGCCGAGGGGCTGATTCTGATCAGCGATTCGATGGAGGGGACGGGTTGCCCGGACGGCGAATATACCATTGCGGGTGAGCCGGCGATTTTGAAAAACGGCGAGGCAAGGACGCCCGCGGGCGTCCTTGCCGGCAGTACGCTGAACCTGTTGCAGGGGGTGCAGAAGCTCGCCTCGTTCTGCGGGATTCCGTTTGGAAAAGCGTTGATTTCGGCAACCCTGACACCTGCAAGGTCACTGGGACTGGAAAACGAGCTCGGCACGCTGGAACCCAGCACACGCGCCGCTTTCTTCCTCCTTTCCCGGGAAACCGACCCTTGCCCCTGCCGCGTTTTTACCCCCTCAAGGGTATTTTGACCGCCCGCGCATCGTGATGGCGGGAGAAAGCGTTTGAAAATGATGGAGCGAACCGTGAATATAGAACCCGCCCGCGCCGGTTGCATTTCCGCCGGTGCGTGCGTTATCTCCGGATTGCCTGCGATTGTTGCCGGGGGGCTTTATATCAAAAAAAGGGGGAGCCTTTTGCAAAGGCTCCCCTTTTTTTCGCGGGTGATGGCTTTCAATCCGGGTTTTGGCGGATCAGCTCCGCCAGGGTCACGCTGTCAAAAAACGCGTTGGTCACTTCCATATACCGTTGCCAGAGCGGCAGAGTGCGGCATTCTGCGGCGCGCGCACAGGGTTGGCTCCCTTTCGCAAGGCAGGCAACCGGGGCAAGGTCGCCTTCGGTCAGGCGCAGAATCTCCCCCGCGGTGTATCGCTCCGGCTCCCGACACAGTCGGTAGCCGCCGCCTTTGCCCGGCACGCCTTCAATCAGCCCTGCTTTGGTGAGAATCGGCAGAATTTGCTCCATATATTTGAGCGAAATTTCCTGCCTTTCGGCAACCTCCCGCATCGGAATATAGGCACCGTCCTGCCGATGCTCCGCCAGGTCTGCCAATACCCGCAGGGCATATCTGCCTCTGGTGGAGATCATACCTGCACCTCCCCGGTCAGCACGCCGCCGCCAAGCACGGTGTCGCCGTCATAAAACACTGCCGCCTGCCCCGGGGTCACGGCGCGTTGCGGCTCGTTAAACAGAATCTCCGCGCCCCCGCACCCGACAGGCGTGAGGGTTGCCGGCTGTTCCTTTTGCCGATACCGGATTTTCACGGCACAGCGGATGGGTGCGGCAGGCGCGTTGCCGGAAATCCAGTTGATTTCCTTCACGGTTGCATTGCGGCGAAAGAGGCTTTCTTCCCTGCCTAACACCACCGTGTTGTCAGCCGCGTTGATGCGAAGCACAAAACGCTTTTCGTGCGAATAAAGTCCAAGCCCCTTGTGCTGTCCCACCGTGTAGTGTATGATTCCCCGATGCCGACCCAGCACGCGCCCTTCCTCGTCCGTAAAATTGCCGGGTTCCGCGGTTTTGCCCGAAAAACGCTCGATTGCCGCGGCATAGTCGCCGTCCGGCACGAAACAGATGTCCTGACTGTCCGGCTTGTCGGCATTGAGAAAGCCGCCCTCGCGGGCAAGCTCCCGCGTTTTTTCCTTTGGCAAGCCGCCAAGCGGAAACAGGGTGTGCGCCAGCTGCTCCTGCGTCAGCGAATAAAGCACGTAGCTTTGATCCTTGGTGGGGTCCACTGCCTTTTTGAGATAGTACACGCCGTCCTTTTCTTCAATCCGGGCGTAATGTCCAGTGGCGATATGGTCGTAGCCCAGCACCCGCGCCCGTTCGTACAGGCGGTCAAATTTCATATAACGATTGCAGTCAATGCACGGGTTCGGTGTGATGCCGCGTTCATAGGAATCCACAAATCTTCCGATGATTTTTTCCCGGAAATCCTCCGAAAAACGGAACACATAGTAAGGCATCCCCAGCCGATAGGCAACCTGCCGCGCGTCCTCCACATCGTCCAGCGAACAGCAGGTGTGCCCTTCCTTTACGCCGATGTCCTCGTTATCATACAGCTTCATCGTGCAACCGATGCACTCACATCCCGCGTCAACCAACAGCTTTGCGGCAACCGAGGAATCCACGCCTCCGCTCATCGCAACCAAAACCTTCATAAAACCTCCCCGGCGGGCATTGCCGCCGTATTTTTAATCCGCAAACAGCGGGGTGGAAAGGTAACGATCCCCCGTGTCGGGAAACAGCACCACAATGTTCTTTCCTTCGTTGCCGGGGCGTTTCGCCAGCTCCAATGCCGCCCACAGTGCCGCACCTGAGGAAATACCCACCAGCACTCCTACGTTTCTGCC
>CAKSPL010000127.1 GCA_934481325.1 uncultured Eubacteriales bacterium
GGTGGAGCTTGGCGGCACCTTCTGTATGGGCAAATGTCAGGAGGGCGTATGTGTGACGGTGGATGACAATTTCTTTTCCGTTTCGCCCGAAACCGTGAAGGATTTTTTTGAGAAAGAGATTCTCGCAAAGGTGTAAGAAATGGTATTTGTTGAGATTTGTGTCGGCAGTTCCTGCCATCTCAAAGGCGCGCCGGAGATCGTTTCAATGATCGAAGCGGCGGTTGCCGAAAACCATTTGGAGAACGACGTGGTGCTTTCCGGTAGCTTCTGTACCGGAAAGTGCAACCGCATCGGCGTTACCGTTTCGGTAAACGATGAAATCTATACCGGGATTACCAAAGAGAACTTCCGCGATTTTTTTGAGGAGCGGATCAAAAAGCCCGCGTTGGCGGAAAGAGGTGCGTGATGGCAAACTGCCTGACACTGAAAAAATCAAATTGCAAAAACTGCTATAAATGTATTCGTCATTGCCCGGTCAAATCCATCCGGTTTTCGGGCAATCAGGCACATATCATCGGCAATGAGTGCATTCTGTGCGGGCAGTGCTTTGTCATCTGTCCGCAAAACGCAAAGGAGATTGCCAGCGAGCGGGAAAAGGTCAAGGTTCTGATTCAGTCCGGCGCGCCGGTTTACGTCAGCCTTGCCCCCTCCTTTGTGGCAAACTACGAGGGTGTCGGCATCGGTGCGATGGAAAAGGCACTCCGAAAGCTCGGCTTTGCCGGGGCAGAGGAAACTGCCGTTGGCGCAACGATTGTCAAACGGGAGTATGAGCGGATACTGGCGGAGGAAGAACGGGATATTCTCATTTCCTCCTGCTGTCATTCGGTCAATCTGCTGATTCAGAAGTATTTTCCGGAGGAACTGCCGTACCTTGCCGATGTGATGTCCCCGATGCAGGCGCACTGTACCGACATCAAGCGCAGACATCCGGATGCCAAAACCGTGTTTATCGGACCCTGCGTTGCCAAAAAAGACGAGGCGGAAACCTACGGGATTGTGGACGCGGTGCTGACCTTTGAGGAACTGACCGAGTGGATGAAGGAAGCCGGCGTTACCCCGGAGGCGGAAAAGGATTATTCCGAGGAGAGCCGGGCGCGCTTTTTCCCAACCACGGGCGGTATTCTCAAAACAATGACAGAAGACGCGCCGGGTTATACTTACCTTGCCGTAGACGGCACGGAAAACTGTATTGCCGCCCTTCGGGATATTGCAAGCGGAAAAATTCACCGCTGTTTTATCGAAATGTCGGCTTGCGCGGGCAGTTGCATCGGTGGACCGGTGATGGAAAAATACCATCGCTCTCCGGTACACGACTATCTCTCCGTGGCTGAGGTTGCGGGGAAGAAGGATTTCCTCGTAGACCAGCCGGACACCGAAACCGTGAAAAAGAGCTTTGCGCCGATTGCGCGCACCGGTCTGCAACCGACAGAGGACGAAATCCACGAAATTCTTGTGCAAATGGGTAAAACCAAGCCGGAGGACGAGCTGAACTGCGGCTCCTGCGGGTACGATTCCTGCCGCGCCAAGGCGATTGCCATTTATCAGGGCAAGGCAGAAATCTCAATGTGCCTGCCGTATCTGAAAGAAAAGGCGGAGAGCTTTTCCGACAGTATTTTCAACAACACCCCCAACGGGCTGATTGTACTCAACGAAAAGCTGGAGGTACAGCAGATCAATCTTGCCGCACGCAAGATTATGAACATCCGTTCCGCCGCCGATGTTCTCGGCGACCAGGTGGTGCGGATTCTTGACCCCAAGATTTTTCTGACGGTGCTGGATTCCAAGTGCAGTGTGAAAAATCAGCGGGTGTATCTTGCCGAGTATGATAAGTATGTGGAACAGACCGTCGTGTACGACAAGGAATTTCATCTGTTGATCGGCATTATGCGTGATGTGACCGATGAGCAGAACGAGCGCGCCCGTAAGGAGGATATCAGCCGCCAGACCGTGGAAATTGCGGACAAGGTGGTGGATAAGCAGATGCGCATCGTGCAGGAAATTGCCTCTCTGCTTGGCGAAACGGCGGCGGAAACCAAAATTGCGCTGACCAAATTAAAGGAGTCGATCACCGATGAATGATTTGTGTGCAGACATCGGCTATAAAAGCATCAATCACGAAGGGGAACAGCTCTGCGGTGACCACGTGGACGTGGTAGAGCAGAATGAAAACTCCACCGTGATTGTGCTTGCCGACGGGCTTGGGAGCGGAGTAAAGGCAAGCATCCTTTCCACGCTGACCTCCAAAATCATTTCCACGATGATGGCACAGGGGCTTTCTCTTGAGGATTGCGTGGAAACCATTGCGGCAACCCTGCCGATCTGCTCGGTGCGTGGCGTGGCGTATTCCACCTTTACAATCGTGCATCTGGTCAATAATACCGATGCGGAGGTCATTCAGTACGACAATCCGCAGGTTATTCTGATTCGGGACGGTGCGAATTACGATTATCCGAAAACCGAGATGAATATTGACGGCAAGAAGATTTTCAAATCCGAAATTCATCTCCACGAGGGCGACCTGTTCGTACTGATGAGTGACGGTTGCCCCCACGCGGGGCTGGGGCGCACCTATAACTTCGGTTGGAAGCGGGAGGACATCATCTCCTTTATGGAGGCACTGGCGGCGGGCGGATATACCGCAAAAACGCTCTCCACGATGCTGGTGGACGAGTGCAACAAACTCTACGGGGAAAAGCCCGGAGACGATGCCACCGCCTGCGTAATCCGCATCCGCAAGCGTGTGCCGATGAACCTGCTGTTCGGTCCCCCCTCCAACAGGGATGACTGCAACCGTATGATGTCGCTGTTTTTCTCCAAAGAGGGCAAGCACATCGTCTGCGGCGGCACCACCTCCTCCATTGCGGCAAAATATCTCGGTAAGCCCCTGAAAGCAAGCCTGCATTTTGAACGCAGTGACGTCCCCCCGATTGCGGAGATTGAAGGGGTGGATCTGGTGACCGAAGGCGTGATTACCATCAATAAGGTGCTGGAATACGCAAAAGATTACCTGAAAGACAATGCGTCTTACGAGCAATGGAGCTTCAAGCACGACGGTGCGTCACTGATCAGCCGGCTTCTTTTCGAAGAAGCAACGGACATCAACTTTTATGTTGGTCGCGCAGTCAATCCCGCGCATCAGAATCCGGATCTGCCGATCAACTTCAATATCAAGATGAATCTGGTGGCAGAGCTTTCCGAATGTCTGAAAAAAATGGGAAAGCGGATTAAGGTCAGCTATTTCTAAGGAGCGAACGGATGAAAAAATTTGATACAAAGGTACAGTATCTGAAATATAAGGTTCTGCGCGAGGTCGCGCGGGAAGCGTGGGCAGGGCGGCTCCCCGAAACCGCGATTGACATTCCGAAAACCATCGTGCCGGGCAAGGTGCCGACGATGCGGTGTTGCGTTTATAAAGAACGGGCAATCCTCACGGAGCGTGTGAAAATCGCGATGGGAGGCGACCCGAAAAATCCGAACGTGATTGAAGTGATCGATATCGCGTGCGACGAGTGTCCGGTTGGCGGGTATGAAGTAACCAACGCCTGCCGCGGGTGCCTGGCGCACCGTTGCGAGGATGCGTGCCGTTTCGGTGCCATCAGCTTTGACGAGGATCATGTGGCGCATATTGACAAGAGCAAATGCAAGGAGTGCGGCTCTTGTGCAAAGGTCTGCCCCTTTACGGCAATCGTGGGGCGCAAACGCCCCTGTCAGAACGCTTGCAAGGTCAAAGCCATTTCGATGAATGAGGAAAAGGCGGCAACGATTGATGACTCCAAGTGTATCGCCTGCGGCGCGTGCGTGTATCAGTGCCCGTTCGGTGCGATTACCGACAAATCCTACGTCCTCAATGTGATTGATCTGATCAAAAAGAGCGAGAACAACACCAAATACAAGATGTATGCCGTGGTGGCACCGTCGATTTCCAGTCAGTTTACCTATGCCAAGCTGGGTCAGGTGATTACAGGACTCAAAGAGCTTGGCTTCCACACGGTGGTAGAGGCGGCACTGGGTGCCGATATGGTGGCACAGGCGGAGTCAAAGGAGCTTGCGGAAAAAGGTTTTCTGACCAGCTCCTGCTGCCCTGCGTTTGTGGACTATATCGAGAAAAACTTCCCGGATCTGACGCAGTATATTTCCCATAATCTTTCTCCTATGACCACGATTGCAAAATACATCAAAGAAACAGCCCCGGGTGCAAAAGTTGTGTTTATCGGTCCTTGCACGGCAAAAAAAGCCGAGGTGAGGAAAGAGGAGGTCCGCAAATATGTGGATGCGGCAATGACCTTTGAGGAATTGCAGGCCCTCTTTGACAGCCGGGATATTGACATTACCACAC
>CAKSPL010000128.1 GCA_934481325.1 uncultured Eubacteriales bacterium
TCCGACCTCCAATATCGTGACCACACATTTCACCTTTGAATATCTGCACGACACACTTCTCAAGCTGGACGAGCTGGGGCACGATATGCCGACCAAATATAAGTGGCTGGAACGGTTTTCAAATACCTCCGTGATGGATGTGCCGATGAACGACAAAGCCATTTATGAGCTGTTTCACAGTGTCCGCCCGCTCGGCATCACGCCGGACGATATCGGCGGCTGTCAGTTGGGAACCTGGGGCTTGCCGGAATTCGGTACCCGATTCCTGCAGCAGGTGCTGACCGATGCAAAGCCGAAAAACTTTGCCGACCTTTTGCAGATTGAGGGGCTGACACACGGTACCGATGTGTGGCTCGGCAATGCGGAAACCCTGATTAAAGAGGGCGTTTGCGATATTTCCAAGGTCATCGGATGCCGTGACAGCATTATGTTGGATCTGATCCGTTACGGACTGGAGCGCAGTCACGCGTTCAAAATTATGGAATCCGTGCGAAAAGGCAGGGGGCTGACCCCGGAATGGGAAGCCGAAATGAAGGAACACAACGTGCCGGACTGGTATCTGGCTTCCTGTAAAAAGATCAAATATATGTTCCCGAAAGCACACGCGGCGGCGTACGCGATTACCGCAATCCGCCTTGCGTGGTACAAAATCAACATTCCGCTTGCATTTTACTGCGCAATGTTTACCGTGGCAGGAGACGGGCTGGATGCCAACGTCATAATGAAAGGCAAGCGTTTCGTGGACGGGCGCATTGCGGAAATTACAAAGATGGGCAAAGCCGCCGCACCGATTGAAATTGCCTCCATCCCGATGCTCCAGCTTGTGGAGGAAAGTATGGCGCGCGGAATCCGATACCTGCCGATTGATTTGGAAAAATCAGACGCGCGTGCCTATTTGCCGGAGGACGGAGCCATCCGCCTGCCGTTTGCCTCTCTGCCGGGGCTTGGCGAAAATGCGGCAATCGGCATTGTGGAAGCAAGGGAAAAAGAGCCGTTTTCCTCCATTCAGGATCTGCAGATTCGGGCGGGACTCAATAAAAGCGTGATCGAAACTCTCCGTGCCTCGGGAGTGTTGGATCATATCAGCGAGACGGATCAGCTCTCCTTCTTCTGAGATGAGAATTGTGCATTACCCGGTGCTGGAAAGCACCAATATCACCGCGGGGGAAGCCGCAAAGAACGGTTGCGAGGCACTGTATACCGTCGTAGCGGACACCCAGACAGCAGGACGCGGGCGGCTTGACCGCAAATTCTATTCTCCCTCCTCGGGGCTGTATTTCAGCACGGTTCTGCGCCCCGGTTTTCCGATCACCCGATATGGGCTGGTTACCCCCTTTGCCGCAGTTGCGGTGCATCGGGCAATCGTCCGCGTATGCGGCGTTATGCCAAAAATCAAGTGGGTAAACGACCTGTTGCTTGACGGAAAAAAGATTTGCGGGATTCTCTCGGAATCCGGAACCGACAATGGCGGTGCTCCGTATATTGTTGTGGGGATCGGCATCAATACCGGCAACGCGGCATTTCCGCCGGAGCTTGCCGAAATCGCAGGTCGCCTGCCGTGTGAGGATCGCGGTGAACTGCTTCGGGCAATCCTGTCCGAACTGGCACACTGCAACGAAGAGCTTGCCGGCGATGCGTGGCTTGCGGAATACCGCGCCAACGCCGCCTTTATCGGGGAGCGCGTCCTTTACTCGGACGGGCAGAACTCCGGGGAAGCAGTCTGTATGGGAATATCACCCGAGGGTGCCTTGCTTCTGCAAACGGAAGACGGTCACACCGCCGCATATTCCTTTGGCGAAATTTCGGTCAAACCTTCGCAAAAGCCCTGAAATCGTCATATCCTGTCAATAGAACGAGGTTGCCGCAAAGCCCCCGAGCGCGCGTGCAACCTCTATTTTGAAAAGGATTTGATGGAATATGTCTGATAGAATTGATTTGGCGGTGCTTGGAGGCGACACCAGACAATGCGCGGCAATCGGCAGATTTCTTGATGCAGGGCTTTCTGTCCGTGCATACGGATTGCCTCCGCCCTTACTGCCGTCGGGCGCACATTATTTTGACAACTGGCGAAAAGCCGTGGACGGCGTGCGCGCCGTCATTCTGCCACTGCCTGCGGCGCCGGACGGCGTACGGGTGCATCTGCCGCTGGCGCAGGATGTTCCCGCGCCGACCGTTGCCGCGCTTTTTCGGGAAATCCCACCCAGTGTCAGAATCATCGGCGGTCGCTTCTCGCCCACGATTAAGGCACTGGCGGAGGAACTGGGCAGACCGCTTTATGACTATTTTTCCTCGGATGAGCTGCAAAGAAAAAACGCCCTGCCGACAGCGGAGGGCGCAGTTTATATTCTGATGAAGGAGACCGAAATCACCGTTGCCGGGATGCCGGTGACGGTAACAGGATATGGCAGAGTTTCAAAAGCTTTGTGTGAGCTGCTGTATGTGATGCGTGCAAAGGTAACGGTGGCGGCAAGAAAAGAAAGCGACCTTGCCGATGCCGCCGCACACGGCTACGCTACGGTATCCATCGCCAAGGTGGAAGGGCTGCTCTCGCTTTGCCGCGGGCAATGCGCCGTTTTCAATACCGTACCGGCACGCCTTTTCTCGGATGAAGTCTTAAAGGAAATGAAAAAAGATACCCTCCTGATTGATCTCGCCTCCGCCCCCGGCGGGGTAGACGCCAACGCGGCGGGAAAATACGGCATCCGCGTCATATGGGCACTGTCTATCCCCGGCAAATATGCTCCCGTCAGCGCGGGGCGGATTGTAGCGGACACCGTGCTGGACTATCTCGGAAAGGAGGGGATTCTGTGATCGGTTTTGCGCTTTGCGGCTCGTTCTGCACGGTTCGACACGCACTGGCGGAATTGGAAAAGCTCTGTCTTTCCTATCCGGTGCAGGGAATTATGAGCGAAAACGTTTATGCCACCGACACACGGTTTTCTCCGGCACGGGACGTGGTGGAGCGTGTGGAAAAGCTGACGGGGCGACCTGTGATTCACGATATTGTCAGCGCGGAGCCGCTGGGGCCGAAAACTTCGCTTGACGCACTGATTCTTTGCCCCTGTACGGGCAACACACTGGCAAAAATGGCAAACGGTATCACCGATACGGCGGTAACGATGGCTGCAAAAGCGCATCTGCGCGGCAACCGCCCGCTGGTGATTGCACTTGCCTCCAACGATGCACTTTCGGCAAACCTGAAAAACATCGGGGAAATGCTGACCAGAAAGAGCGTTTATTTTGTGCCGATGCGGCAGGATGATCCGGAGCGAAAGCCGCACTCCCTGGTAGCGGATTTCTCGCTTTTACCCGTAACGTTGGAGGCGGCGTTGAACGGACACCAATTTCAAAAGCTGTTTCGGGAATAACCGCATCATATCAAATAAAAAGGGGGCAGATGCCCCTTTTTTATTTGGGAATTTCGTTTGTCTGTGAGAGGGAGTCCGTTCCGGCAAACTCCGCCGCGTCTTTCGCGGCTCCCGGCGTTGCGGCTTCCGCACGCTCTGTTTCGGATTCCGGCTTTCCGAACTCCGCCGCAGCTTCTGCGGTTTCGGGTATTGCGGGTTCCTCCTCCGTAGCTTGGGAATCCGATTTTTTGGCATCCGCCCGGATCGCCCGCACCTGCACCCGATAAAGAAACAGCGACAGGAGAATCAGGAGGAAGAAGAAAACCGAAAAAGCCACCCACATTCCGACACTGCGCTCCTCGGCGGCGGTGCCGCCGATTACGGCAAGCACAATCCCCGGCAGGCGACCAAGCGAGGAAAGAAGCAGGAACCTCCAAAAGCGCATTTGGGTCAGCCCCATAAAGTACGCAAGCATATCTTTCGGAATACCGGGGATGAGAAAAGTAATAAAAGTTAGTAAATCCTGCCTCTTACTTTCTCTCAAAAAGAACACTTTTTGCAGTTTTTCCTCAGGATAAAAGGCAGTGACCGCCCGAACCCCAAACAGCTTGGTCAACCCGAAGTTTGCGGCGGAACCGATTGCGGCACCGAGCAGGGTGAGCAAGGTCCCTTCAAAAATACCGAAACAGATGCCCCCCGCAATCTCAAACGGATGCCCGGGAATGACCGCCAGCACCACCTGCGCCGCCATCAAAAGCACAAAAATACATTTTCCCCAAAAGCCGTGTGAAGCAATGATTTCCCGAAAATGCGCCGGGTCCTTTACAAAGCCCGTGAGGGTATCAAAGGAGAGAACGGTTGCCGTGATGATTCCCGCAAGAAACAGCAGCAGTAATCCGCCGCAGACAATGCGTCTTTTCGTTTTATCCGGCATACTGCATCCCTCCTGTTCTTCATTTTAGCACGCA
>CAKSPL010000129.1 GCA_934481325.1 uncultured Eubacteriales bacterium
CGGTTTACCTTGCCGCGGCACTGGCAGGGGTGGACATTGTGGATTGCGCCCTTTCTCCGCTTGCGGGCGGCACCTCCCAGCCTGCCACCGAAACCGTGGCGGCAATGTTTGAAAACACCCCGCGCAAAACGGAACTTGACGGCACGGCACTGCAAACCGCGGCGGAGCATTTCAAGGGCGTGGCGGGGAGACTGCGCAAGGAGGGCTTTATCAAAACCACGGCTCTCCATATCGAGCCGAAGATTCTGCGCTGTCAGGTGCCGGGCGGGATGCTCTCCAATTTGATGTTTCAGCTTCGGGAGGCAGGTGCCGCGGATAAAATGGACGAGGTACTGACAGAGGTGCCGCGCGTGCGCGCGGATTTCGGCTACCCGCCGCTGGTCACCCCCACCAGCCAGATCGTGGGGACCCAGGCGTTTCTCAACGTGATTGCCGGGGAGCGTTACCGCACCTTTTCCAAGGAATCCGCAATGCTGCTTGCCGGTGAATACGGCAAACTGCCCGGCAAGGTGAACGAGGACGTGCGCCGCCGTGCCATCGGGGATCGGAAACCGATCGACTGCCGCCCGGCAGATCTGCTTTCCCCGGAGTTGGAAAACGCGAAAAAAGAATTCAAAAATCTGATTCGGAATGAGGAGGATTTGCTCTCCTGCATTCTTTTCCCCCAAATCGCACCGGAATTTTTGCGGCGGCAGCAGGAGGAAATACCGGAGGTTGAGGTTTTCTTTGACGGTTTTTACTAAGGAAATTGCCGCAAAATGCGGCAAAACTCATCACGTATGCCGCCCTTTCGGGCGGCATACCGATTTTACCGAAAGGAGGTCGCTATGGGAAACGCAACCGACCGGAAACCGAAAATTCTGATTCTCAACGGCAGTCCTCAACGAGAGAAAAGCACCACGATGATATTGACCCGCGCCTTTGCCGCGGGGCTTGCGGAAAAGACCGGCGGCACGGTGGAGACGATTACGATCTCCGACCTTTCGATGAAGCCCTGTATGGGTTGCCTTGCCTGTTGGGGGCGGCACGAGGGGGAATGTGTCATCCGGGGGGACGACATCCCGGCAGTCAAGCAAAAAATCCTTGCCGCCGACTACGTGATTGAGAGTTTTCCCGTTTATGTGTTCGGAATGCCGGGAATCCTCAAAATGTTCACCGACCGGATGCTGAGTATGCTATGCACCTACCGGGGGCACGAGCTTCCGCACAACGGCTCCTCGGTTCACGGCTTGCGGTATCCGAGTGCCACCCGCAAATTCATCGTGATTTCGGGCTGTGCTTATACCGAGGCAGAGGAAATCTGCGCACCGCTCCGGGGTCAGCTTGACCTTATCTGCGGAAAAAAGAATTACACCGCGCTGTTCTGCCCCCAAATCAAGGCCCTGATTGACCGAGGCGGTGCGCGCCTTTCCCGCACGCTGGCGCATTTCCGCGCCGCAGGGGAGGAATTTGCCGAGCAAGGCTGTCTCTCGCCCGAAACGGTGGAAAAGCTGACCCGACCGCCCTTTTCCCCCGATGTGTATCGGGTCATTATGGAACACGTGTGGGAGCAGGAAAAAGAAAACGCAAATACGGAGGAAGTATGACAGAACTGGCTGTGGATCTTCTCGGTGCCGACCGCCCGGAGGAGGAGCTTTGCCGCGGCGCGCTTGCGGCACTGAAAAAAGACGCGGATTTATTTTTGCACCTGTTCGGACATCGGGCGGTTGCGGAAGGGATTTTTTCCGCCGAACCCGCTGTAAAAGGCAGATACCGCGCCGTGGAGGCACCGTTTGAAATCACCAACAATCTCTCCCCCACCGAGGCGATGGAGCACACCGATGCGTCATTGGTGCAGGCACTGCACCTGTGCCGTGACAGCGATGCGGTGGCGGGTATTGTAACCTGCGGGGCAACCGGCTCGGTGCTGATGGGTTCCGTTATGGTGCTGGGGCGGGTCGGCAGGCAACGCCCGGCATTGCTTGCGGAGCTGAAAAACAGAAGCGGCAATTCGGTGTGCCTGTTGGATTGCGGAGCCAATATCGATTGCCGTGCGTCGATGCTGGTGGACTTTGCCAAACTGGGAGACGCCTATATGCGCGCCGTAGGGTGTGAAACCCCGCGTGTGGCACTGCTTTCCAACGGCGCGGAAAAAAAGAAAGGGTGCGCCACGGTAAAGGAGGCGCACGAGCTGTTGGAAAAAGAGAAGTTGAATTTTGTGGGCAACATTGAGCCGAACCTGGTTCTTTCCGGCATCGCCGACGTGGTGGTCTGTGATGGGTTTCACGGCAATATCCTGCTCAAATGTATTGAGGGGACGGCAAAGGAGGTACTTGCCGAAATCCGGTCGGCTTTGCCTCACGCGGACCCGGAAATAACGCGTGTTTTACAGCGCGTATACGGACGTTATGATTATAATACCGCCGGTGGTGCCGTGCTGATGGGCGTAAAAAAGCAGGTGATGAAGGGACACGGCGCGGCAACCGCCGAAACCGTGGAAAATATGATTTCCCTTTCCGCCAAGCTCGCCCGCAATCACCTGCTGGAACGAATACAGAACGCATAAAATACGCCCCGATTCCGCTACCTGCGGCACTTATTTTGCCTGTGCCGCCTACCCCCCTGCGGACTCCGGCTTTGACGGCGGCTAATCGGCTCTCGCGTTGCTTCGGAATAACGCACCCAAAGTCAACCTCAGCCGTGTAAAAGTTTTTGGGGGAGTGTGAGGGGGCTTTTTGTAAAAAGCCCCCTCAACCGCGCCTCCTTTTGCCGGAGCAGGTGCCAAACCCCGGGGGCGTATACAGCAAAACGGCGGGGGAGCCTTTCGGCTCCCCCGCCGTTTTGTTTTTATTTTCCCAAATGCCTTTTCAGTGCTTCAAATGTTTCGGGGCTGATGTCGTGTTCGATTTTGCACGCATCCTCCAAGGCAATTTCGCGGGGTACGCCCAGCTTCATCAGCATTTCGCTGATCAGAAGATGCCGCTCATAAATCTGTCCGGCAATCCGTGCGCCCTCCTCGGTCAGCGAAATCCCCCCGTTTGCGGCAATGGTCACAAAGCCGTTTGCTTTCAGCTCCCGCAGCATAATGCTGACGGTAGGGCGGGAAAATCCCAATGCCGCCGAAAGGTCCACCGCCCGCACTCTGTCGGAGGAGCCGGACAGGATCAATATCTGTTCCAGATAGTTTTCACCGGATTCGTGGATCAAACCATCCACCCCTTTCTTTTATTCTTCCTCGTCCTCCTGTACGGGATTGACGAGAATTTTCAGCTTGGTTACCAGTTCTTCGTCCATTTCGGTTACGGTGACAACCAGATTCTGATAGGCAAACGAATCCCCGATATGCGGGTCCGCATTCAGGTTTTCAATGGCAAAGCCGCCGATGGTGGTATACTCACAGCTGAAATCCTCAGGTGCCTCAAAGCCGATTTCCTCAAAGCAATCCTGAATATTCATATCGCCCACCACTTCAAAGGTGTTTTCGTCCACTTTGAGGCAATCCACCTCAATCACGTCGGTATCGTCCCAGATGTCGCCCACCAGCTCCTCCAGGATGTCCTCCATCGTCACAATGCCAAGTGTTCCGCCAAATTCATCAATCACCACGGCAAGGTGAATTTTCTCCTCCCGCAGGCGTTCCAGTGCCGCGGGAAGCCGCATCGTTTTGTGCAGCTTGCAGGTCGGCAGAAGGATGGAACGGATATCCGGATTTTTGTCATCCAGTGTGGCTTTGTAATAGCGCGTCAGCGTCAGCACACCGATGATGTTGTCAATCGTTTCCTCATAAACGGGAAGCCGTGAGTACTGAGTGGGGTCGCGCAGGGTTACGGCAATGTCCTTGGGGTCGTCATCAATATCAATCGCCACCACATCCATCCGGTTGGTCATAATGCGTTCCAGTGTGATATCCGAAAATTCCAGCGTGGATTGGAGCAGCTCACTCTGATCCTCGTCAATCACGCCTTCTTCCTCAACCGTGTCAATGATGGTGGAAAGCTCCTCCTCTGTCACCGACGGGGCATCCTCCTCCTTGTCGGTTCCCCACAGCTTGCGCAGTCCGCCAATCAGGAGCATTACCACAAATACGATCGGCATCAGCACCAGCGTCAGAATCTTTGTCGGAATTGCCACCCACCGCACCACGGTATCCGCGTGCTGTTTGGCAAGGATTTTCGGTACAATCTCCCCGCAAACGAGAATCACTATCGTGACAATCACAGTGGCAATGGTGGATGCCAGCCCGTCACTGTACGGGAAAAGCCGCAACACAATCAGCGTGGTGCAGGTGGAAACCGCAATATTGGCAAGGT
>CAKSPL010000130.1 GCA_934481325.1 uncultured Eubacteriales bacterium
GTGTATGCCCTTTTTGACGAAAACGGCAACAAGGTGTCCGTCAATGAGGACGGAAACTACGTTACCGCGTGCAACACCATCCTGAGTGTGGATTCCTCCACGGGGGAATATCAGATCATTGCCGTGGTTCCGATAGAGGGCTCCGAAAAGCTGGAATTCAACTATTACAACGAGGCTTATACCGTGCTGATGTATCCAAAGCTGGATCGGGTAAACATTGCCTATATCCGTGTGGTGAACGAAAAGGACGAATTCACCTTTGTACAGAAAAGTGACGGCACCTTTGAAATGCAGAGTTACCCCGGCTACGCCTTTGATTCCACCAAGTTTGCCACGCTGGTCAATCTCACCGGTTATACCTCCACGCTGGCACGCCTGGATCTGACCGATCCGAACGTGGCATACGGCTTTGCCGCCAACGGCTATGCCGAGTACGGTCTGCCCGAAACCGAGGAGGAGGCAACCAAGTATTTCGTGATTACCGCCAAGGACGGAACCACGCACAAGGTGCTGATCGGCAACGAGATCCCCTCGGGTGCCGGCTACTATGCACGCTATGTGGGCAGAGACGCGGTTTACATCATGAAGGAGCTGACCGAAAGCGAAAACAACTCCACCTTTGCCGCTACTCTGCTTGGCACCAGAGAGGATTTCATCACGCCGCTGGCAATCGTTCCGATGGGCTCCTCCACCTATTTTGACGTGACCGATTTCACCCTGACGAAATTTACCGACAGCGGGCGCAAGCAGATGGTGAAGTTCTCCTATGTGCCGATTGAACAGCGTTACGGCACCTATTATGCGAGCTTCCCGTACGTGACCGATGACGACGGCTCGCTTGCCGGGTATCAGCTGCACTCCTACAAGGCGGACGACTGCCTGCAAAACCTGGAGGGGATGACTCCGCTTCGCACGGTGGAGATTCAGCGGGAGGACGAGGGCAAGACCTTTGACGAAACCGCGTTTGCCGAGAAATACGGCGTGGCGTATATGTTCAGCTTTACTTATAATGCCGAACGCGGCGATGATCAGACTGTGAAAACCGCGTATCCGCAGATCGTGTGGGTCAGCCCGATGACCGCACAAGGAACCTACTACCTGTATGAATCCTATAACTTCAAAATGGTGGTGGAGGTCAGCCGTTCGGATCTGGAATTTCTGGAATGGTCCTCGTTTGAGTGGGTTTCCTCCGACGTGTTTACGGGGAATATCGCATTTTGCAACGAAATTACCATTATCAGCAAAACCGCTACGGGCGCGGGGCTTTGCGGCGTAACGACCGCAAAATTCACGCTGGACAATTCCGCCTCCTCCACGGAAAACAAGAACGGGAATATCGATTCCTCCAAGCTGCGCGTGTTTGCGGAGTACTCCGGTGACGGGGTGGAAGCCACCCGCACGGAGCTTGCCAACGTTTCTGTTTTCCGGATGTTTTATCAGACCCTGACCTATTCCTCACTGGAGGGGGATGTGGGCGAGGGACTCAGTGCCGAGCGGATGGACGAATTGCGCGCGGGCGGCGATGCCGAAGCCGACCTGATTATCCGGATGAAATATACCGTGGACGGAAAAGAAATCGAACGGGTTTACCGCTTTTATCACTATACCGAGAGACAGAGCTTTATGACGCTTAACGGCAATGGCACCTTCCGGATGCAGCGCCAGCGCACCGTGAAAATCCTCAACGATCTCGGCAGACTTCTGACGGACGATCCGAAAACCGTCATCAATCCCACCACGAAAAACTGATTTTTCCTCCGCCTGCGGAGGGAAAACTTCGCATCGGGGGGAAAAACCCTGCACCGGGCGGGAAAGACCGTCCGCGTGGAAAAAAGAACCCCCGCACAGTACCTGTGCGGGGGTTCTTTCATTTTTTCTTTGAAATCCCGAAAATCCGCCGCAACAACGGTGCAAAAAACGCCGGGGATTTCATCAAAACCACCTTCACGAAAATCACCCTTTCCCAAAAATGTAGGGCATTGCCCATTGCCATTCTATGCACGGGCGGCGTTTTCCGCTCATACGCTGTACCGAGGTGAGGTTTTATGTGTTCAATCAACGGATGGGTGGATTTTTTGGCAGAACACCCGGAGATGGAGCGGGAGGTGCGCGCCGCGGGCGCGCGGCTTGCCCGCAGAGGTCCCGACGGGAGCGGCGCGTTTTTCGCACCCGGAGTGGGGTTCTTCCACAACAGACTGGCGGTAATGGATGTGGAGAGAGGGAAACAGCCGATGAGTGCCGTATTCCGCGGAGCTTCCTATACCATCGTTTACAACGGAGAAATTTATAATCAGGCGGAATTGCGGCGGGATCTTGTTCTGGCGGGCGCGGAATTTCACACCGGGTGTGATACCGAAACCGTGCTGTGGAGCTATATCGTGTGGGGAGAGGATGCCCCGGTGCATCTCAACGGCATTTTTGCCTTTGCCGTGTACGATGAGGCGAAGGGAAAGGTGTTCCTTGCCCGCGATCGCCTGGGGGTCAAGCCGCTATTTTACAGTATCGTCGGCTCCTCCTTTTATTTTGCCTCCGAGGCGGGCGCGCTTTTTGCCCACGCGGCAATCAAACCGGAAATCACCAAGCAGGGGCTGTGGCAGCTGCTGTTTCTCACGCCCGTGACCCTGCCGGGGAGCGGGGTGTTCCGGCAGATTTCGGAGCTGTTGCCGGGATATGCCGCAAGCGTGACAAGAGAAGGCTTTTTCCCCCGTGCATATTGGAAATTGGAAGCGCGCGAGTGCCGTGACAGCGCAAAAACCGCCGCCGAAACGGTGCGGAGTCTGCTTTCGGATGCCACAAGACGACAGCTGAACAGTGACGTTCCCTTGGCGGTTTTGCTTTCCGGCGGGCTGGATTCCTCCGCGCTGGCGGCACTGGCGGCGGGCTTTTTGCGCGAGGACGGCGTGCGGCTTTCCACCTATTCCTTTGAATATGAGGGCAACCGCCAATATTTCCGCGCTTCGCTGTTTCAACCGCAGGGGGACGATGCCTTTGCGGGGCGGTTGGCAGAGGATCTCGGCACCGATCATACCGTGCTGACCGCTCCCACCGCCGAGGTGGCGGGGTGCCTGAATGACGCGGTGCGCGCACGGGACCTGCCGGGGCAGGCGGATATTGATTCCTCACTCCTGTATTACTGCCGCGAAATCAAGGCGCGGCACACGGTATTGCTTTCCGGGGAGTGCTCGGACGAGATTTTCGGCGGGTATCCGTGGTTTTACCGCCCCGAAATGCTGGAACACGAGTTTTTCCCGTGGCTTCACGATCCCACCGGGCGCATTCGGCTCTTTGACCCGGAATTGGTACGCCCGCAGGAGGGGTTGGACTACCTGCGGGAGGTTTCCGCCGCCGCCAAGGAGGGTTGCCCGCTTCTGCACGGGGAGTGCGCCGAGGATCGCCGCGCGCGCATTGCTACCTGGCTTTCCACACGGCTGTTTATGACCAATCTGCTTGCCCGCAAGGACAGGATGAGTATGTACAGCGCGGTGGAGGTACGGGTGCCGTTTTCCGACCACCGGATTCTGGAATATGTGTTCAATGTGCCGTGGGCAATCAAATTTGAGGGCGGCGTGGAAAAAGCATTGCTTCGCCACGCGATGGAGGGCGCGCTCCCGGATTATATCCTGCACCGCAAGAAAAGTCCTTATCCGAAAACCCACAACCCCGAATATGAAAAGCTGGTGCGGGAAATGCTGGCAAAACGGTTGAACAAAAAGGATTCCTTCCTTGCCCGCGCCCTGGATCGGCGGCGGCTTTCCGCGCTTTTGGAGGGGGAGGATGAAACCTGGTTCGGTCAGCTGATGGCAAGGGCGCAGCTGCTTGCGTGGCTTTGTCAGCTAGACACCTTTTTTGAGGAATACGGCGTGAAGTTGGTTTGAGCGCGGGGAAGGATGCGGCAAAGGCGAAAAACGCGGCAGAGGCGAAAAGGGCGCGGCGAAGGCGAAAAGGGCGCGGCGCGGAGCCTTTGCAAAGAGTGCCTGCGGCGGGCAACGGAACCGGCGAGTGCGCCTGCGGGACGTACACGCAACGTCCCGGCGTCATCTGTGTAAAAGTTTCGGAAGGATTCCAAAGAGAACTTTTTTGGGAAAGCTCCCTTTGGCGCACCTGCGGAAAAATCCGTTTTTCAGCCGCCGATTCAAAAAAGCCGCAGAGCATCGCTCTGCGGCTTTTTCTTTTGGGATGTTCCCTTTGCAAAGGGAAAGAAACGGAATCTACCAATCCGTTTCGGGGTCGCCCCCGGCAGGGTCATTGAGGGGCGGATCTGCCGGTTGGTCGGGTGTGGTGGGGTC
>CAKSPL010000131.1 GCA_934481325.1 uncultured Eubacteriales bacterium
TTGGTGTTCCGAGCCCGAAAAGCTCCGCTACCCGGTCGGATTTTTCCATACTCCTGGTCGCAACACCCGCAATCTGCGCGCGAAAGGGGAGATCCCCGAAAAAGTAAGGCAAATTGCTGACGGCAAAGGCGTGTGTTTTACCCATCGCACCAAAACCGATCAGACCGATTCGGATATCCTTTTTCATCCCTTTGCCCTCCTTTTTCATTCATAAAATATATTATACTACTTTTTTTATATAATTGCAAGAGAAAAACGGCAGATTATGCAATTTTTCATCTTGAAATTTTTGCCCGAAGCGGCTATAATAAAGAAAAGGCAGGTGTTTTGATTGATTCGGTACAAAACGATATTGTTTGATGCGGACGATACATTGCTTGATTTCAAGCAATCGGAGGATGCGGCATTGCGCGATGCGCTGTCCGGCATCGGCGTGCGTCCGGATGAGAAAATGGTTGCAACCTACAGTGCAATCAATGACGCACTGTGGAAAAAACTGGAACGGGGGGAGACCACCAAAGACGCTCTCCGAACCGACAGATTCCGGGAATTTTGCCGTGTTTCCGGAATTGACACGGATGTGGCGGCACTGGCACATTCCTACACGGAGTTTCTCAGCACAAAATCTTTCCTGATGAACGGGGCATTGGAAACCTGCCGGAAGTTGGCACCGCATTGCGCATTGTATGTGGTGACCAATGGGATCGGCAGTGTTCAGCGCGGGAGATTTAACCCTTCGCCCCTGGCACCGCTGTTTCAAAATGCGTTTATTTCCGAAGAAATCGGTTTTGAAAAACCCCGGCGGGAATATTTTGAGGCGGTAGCGGCAAAAATTCCGCATTTTGAAAAGGAAAGCACTCTGATTGTGGGTGATTCGCTTACTTCGGATATTTCCGGCGGGATTGCCTTCGGAATCGATACCTGCTGGTTCAACCCCGGCGGAAAACCGTTGCCGGACGGAATCCACCCCACCTATACCATTGCGCGATTGGAGGATGTACTGCCTCTGATCCACTTCGCTTGACGGGGCTTGCGGGACGTCTAAAAGAAAAGAATATTCCATACCGTGAACACGTTGCCGGAAGTACGCTTACAACGTTTCGGATCGGCGGGGATTGCCCCTTGGTGATAGAGCCGCGTTGTGCGGAAGAAATGCGGATTTCGCTTTCTCTCTGTCGTCGGGCAGGGGTGCCTTGCTTTGTAATCGGAGGAGGGAGCAACCTGCTGATTTCCGACAAAGGGGTTCCGGGTGCCGTGATCGTTACCCGTAAAATGCGGGGAATTACCAGGCACGGCGGCGTTCTTCGCGTGGCGTGCGGAACACCGATGCCGGCGTTGCTTCGCGCATTTGCCGCGGCGGGCGACAACCGTTTGCTGTTTGCCGCCGGAATCCCCGGTACGGTGGGCGGAGGACTTTATATGAATGCGGGAACCGAGGGGCACGGAATTGCGGAAATGATGGAATCGGTTTGCGTTGTGGACGGAAAAACTCTTGATTTTAAGACTTTATTTTTGAAAGAATGTAACATATCTTATCGAAAAACGATTTTTCAGACAAATTCCGATCAAATTGTCTCAGCGGACTTCCCGGTGCGTTACATTTGTGCACCGGAGGAAATTTTTGCGCAAATCCGAAAAAAACTGGAACGGAGAAAGGCGGTACAACCGCTGGATTTTCCGAATGCCGGCAGTGTTTTCAAGCGGCACGATTCTGCGGTTGCTCTCTCCCGACAGTTGGACGAACTGGGGTTGCGCGGCAGGCGCGTGGGCGATGCGGCGGTGTCGGAAAAGCACGCGGGTTTTATCATCAATCTCGGAAATGCGACGGCGACGGACGTGGTGCGACTGATGAGAGAAGTGCAAACGATTGCGGAAAGGAGCCTTGGATTTTGCCCGGAACCGGAAATCCGGCGGATCCCCGATGACGATGAATTTTTCAATGAAGGTTAAAAACGAACTGATCGGGGGTGCACCCCGCGCAAAATGCTGTCGGCGTGCATATCTTCACGGTCTGTTTTTCAATACCGTGCAGACAAGAGGGGGAACTCTGATTCTGAGTGTTTTGTCGGCAGATGTGCGGCACGAGGCGATGCGCCTTTATCGTGAAATGTTTCACAAGGAAGCCTTGATGGACGGAAACCGATTGCTGTTTTCCTCCGATGCGCTTTTTCGGGAGCTGACTTCAAAGGACTGCTTTTTTGCGTGTGAGCATTGCGCCAATCACTTTATGCGCGGATTGTTGATTTCCGCCGGCTCCGTGACCGATCCCGCCAAATCGTATCGCCTGGAAATCAAGGTTACCGACCCGGAGCAGCTGCCCCTTCTTACCGATTTTTTGAATCGGAACGGCTGGACACCGAAGTGCCGTTCGGCGGCAGATGCAATCTTTGCTTATTATCGGCAAAGCGATATTATTGAAAACATTTTGGCGTTTGCGGGGGCAAACCAATGTGTGTTTGAGCTGATCAATACCAAAATCACCAAGGAAATCAGAAATACCGAAAACCGTGCCACAAACTGTGTAGCAAGGAACATCAAAAATGCCGTAAATGCTTCCGCTCGGCATTGTGCCGCCATTGCTTTACTTCGCGAAAGCGGAAGATTTGACGCGTTGCCCGAGGAGTTGAGGGAAACGGCATTGCTCCGTTCGGAGCATCCGGAGGCATCACTGGCAGAACTGGCATTTTTGCACAATCCGACGATTACAAAGTCGGGGCTCAATCATCGGTTACAGAAAATACTGGAGTTTGCCGAGGCACAAACCAAGAAAACGCAGATTGCGGGAAAGGAAACCGAAAATGGCGGATTTTGTTCATCTTCATCTGCACAGTGAATTCAGCCTGCTGGACGGCGCGTGCCGCATCCGCGAGATTCCGAAACGGGCAAAGGAATGCGGTCACAGCGCAGTGGCACTGACCGACCACGGAGTGATGTACGGTGCGGTTTCCTTTTACAATGCCTGCCGGGAGGAGGGAATCCGCCCGATTATCGGCTGTGAGGTTTATGTGGCACCGAAATCACGCTTTGAAAAAGGCGGCCGCGAGTCTCACCCCTACCATCTGATTCTGTTGTGCGAAAACGAAATCGGTTACCGCAACCTGATCAAGCTGGTTTCCGCGGGCTTTACAGAAGGCTTTTATATGAAGCCCCGGGTGGACAAAGATCTTTTGCGCGCCCATTCCGACGGCTTGATTGCGCTTTCTGCCTGCCTTGCGGGGGAAATTCCGCAGCTTTTACTGCAAGGGGATTTTGACGGCGCGTGTGATGCGGCGCGGGAGTTTTCCTCGATTTTCGGAAAGGATCACTTCTATATTGAAATTCAGAATCACGGGCTTGCCGAACAAAGGCAGATTCTGCCGTTGCTGGTGCGCCTTGCAGATGTCTGCGAATTGCCGCTGGTGGCAACGAATGACTGTCACTATCTTCGCCGCACCGATGCCGAAACACAGGCGGTGCTGATGTGTATTCAGACCAACAATCAGCTGTCTGGCGGTCGCCCCTTCGGTTTTGAAACCGATGAGTTCTATTATAAAACCACCGAGGAAATGTCTGCCCTGTTCGGGCAATATGCAGGCGCGCTCGACAACACCGTGCGGATTGCCGAGCGTTGCCGGTTTGACTTTGATTTTTCCAAGACCTATCTGCCGAAATTCCCTTGCCCTGCGGGATTGAGTGCCTCCGGCTATCTTCGCACATTGACCGAAAACGGCTTTGCCTCCAGGGTAAAAAACGGGCTGATTGATTTTTCCAAAATCCCGGAGTCGGAGTACCGTGCCAGAATGGATTACGAACTGTCGGTGATCGAAAAAATGGGATATGCCGATTATTTCCTCATTGTGCAGGATTATGTGGGCTTTGCAAAATCCAAAAAAATTCCGGTGGGACCCGGGCGCGGCTCCGGTGCCGGGAGTATTGGGGCGGATTTTCTCGGAATTACCGCCGTGGATTCGCTTGCGTTTGATCTTCTTTTTGAACGGTTTCTCAATCCGGAGCGCGTCAGTATGCCGGATATCGATATGGACTTTTGCTATAATCGCCGTGATGAGGTGATTCGCTACGTTGCGGAACGCTACGGGCAGGATCGGGTTTCCCAGATCGTCACCTTCAACACGCTTGCCGCCAGAGCCGCAATCCGTGATGTGGGGCGGGTGCTGGGGCTTTCATACGGGGAAGTGGACACGGTTGCCAAGGCAATCCCGCGGGAGCTTGGCGTTACCATCGCGGATGCACTGAAACTGCCCGACCTTAAGCATCTTTACGAGGAAAGCC
>CAKSPL010000132.1 GCA_934481325.1 uncultured Eubacteriales bacterium
TGAGAGCAAAAAAACGGTGCGCAGGAATATATCATATTGCAAGCACCGGGCTTTGAAGCTATCGCCGCGCCGTGACTCTGAAAACCTGATGTCTTTGGCTTTGTTGAGGCTACATATCCAACCGAGAGGCGTATCTCATACGCCGAGGGAGGGTTTTGGCGATAGAAAACGGAAAATAAAAGGAAACCCGGCTATATAGCCGGGTTTCTTCCTTTGACTGTTTCAAGGTAGCAGTGACTGTGGAAGTTTTGCAAATTTCCGAAGAAATCTTCTTGTCAAAGCCCCCTGTTTCCGTTTTCGGTCTGCACGAATTTATGCAAGCCCACTATACTAAGAGGAGAAGCAATAAGAAGGGTAGAATGTCGTCGTCCTGTTCGCCCGAAAGCAACAGAATCAAACCGAGAATCAAAAGAAAATCGCTGTTGCCCTGCGGCGGGTTTTTCCGCTTTGGCGGCAGGAGCGATGAGAGGAACGGAAACCGCGCGGCAAGCGCGTGAAAATTCAATATCCCCCCGGGCGGGGTGGTTTTTTTGCCGTTTTTGCCGGCAAAAACCGGCACTTCACCGCCCGTTTTCCCTAAGGCTCCGCCCTCGTTTTGCACACCCTCTCTCTCGGTGGTATCTGCGCTTTCCCCGCCGTACGACGGCTCCGCGGCAGGGCTTTCTGGTGCCGGTTCCCCGCCTGCCCGCCGGGCAGTTTCCGCCCCCTCACGCGTCATTTCTGGGGGCGGATTGTTTTCGCCCTCGCGCCGATATTCACCCGGTTGCCCTGCCAATGCACGCGCATCGGCGGAAAATTCCTGCCCCGTCGGCATCATTGCGGTGCCGGAATAATTGTCCGGAATCTGCAAAGGCTCTTTCTCTTTGCCGAAGCTCGGCTGAATGTACAAAATTTCTTCCCCCTTTCAGATCAGCTCCCGCACGGTGTCATACACACGGCAGACACGGATGAGATAGTCTGCCATTTCCCGCCGTTCCGGTGAAAGATAGGGTTTTAAGGCGCAAAGCAGTGCTTCCCGCTGCTTGCCCTTTTTGCGGGGGGGCGGCACCTTTGCCATCACAGCGGCAGTCTCCCCCGCAGGACTCTCCCCCTTTTCCCGATCGGTCGCGGAAACGGGAGCGGGAGCCGCCCCCTCGGTCGGGGTCGGCTCCTTTGCGGGAAACAGCGTGCGCAGGAACGGTGCCACAGCGGAAAAGTGTTCCGCAAGTGCGGAAAATTCCTCGGCGGAAAGCCCTGTCCGGTCACCCTCCGTTGCGGAATGCGATGCGGTATCTGTCGCGTAACCCGGGGTCGGCTCTCCCGGCTCGCGCGGCACCTGTGCGTCATTCAATTCCGGTTTCCTCCTTTTTTAAGCTGCTCGCCAAGGCGCAACAAATCCGCATCGCTCATCGTGCGGATGGCTTTTCGCACTCCCTCCAAATCGCCCGGGCGAACCTGAAATGCGGAAAGATCCAATCCGTATTCCCGCCCCAGCTTTTCCAGCACCGCGGCAAGCTGACGGTCAGACAGTGACAGCAGTTTTTCCATCGTTTTTCTGTCAAGTTGCAAAAAAATCACCCCTTTCCCTATCAGCATATGCAGCACGGACGGGGTGCGGTGTCGGCAAAAAAAAGAGCTTCCCGAAGAAAGCTCCTTTTTTTGCCGTCAGGCGGCGATGCGGTAATCGACGATGTGCTCCAACAGAATCTCGCCCTTTTTGTTGATCAGCGTAAAGGTGCCGGGCGAGGACTCGGCGGCACTCATCGAAAGCAGGGCAAAGCCGTCCTCAAAAAACCGGGAGGCAAACACACATCCCGTGGGGCAGGCAATTGCCGTTTGTCCTTTTTCGTTGAGGTACAGGAGGTTTCCGTCCCGATTCTTCACCGCGGCAAAGCCGAAGCAGAACTGTCCCGCCGCCGCAAAGCTACCCTCAAAGGCAGTTTTGCCCGTGCGGTCGATATACTCCCACGCGCCGTCCTCGGTTTTTTTGACTGCCGCCGAGCCGCCCGAGCCGAATGGAACGGCATCGACAAACTCCCCAATCACCGTTTCGTTCTTTTTATTGATAAAGCTGTACTTGCCGTCCTTTTCCACCAGTGCAAGCCCCCCGGAGCTGAAATCCGTGGCGTCGGTATAGATGGGGGTGATGACCCACACGCCCGATTCGTCGATATACCCGTACTTGCCGTCCTTTTTCACCAGGGTAAGCCCTGCGGAAACGACCGTGGAGATACCGTCAAACTGAGGGTTGACGGTGTATTCCCCCTTGGCATTGATCATCCCCCATTTGCCGAACTCCTTGACCTGCGCCGTGCCGTCCGCGCGGAAGGTGCGCGCATCCTCAAACCGCGGCACGATGACATAAGCACCCGCGCGGTTGATATATCCGTACTTTTCGCCGATCTGCACCAACGCCAGCCCCTCCTCGGTAAAGGGGTACGCCATATCAAACTGCGGGTTGACCACAAGCGAGCCGTCCTTTTTGATATAGCCCCAGCTGCCGCTCTGCTTGACGGGAGCGTAATTGTATTCTCCGAAGGCACCCGCGTCCTCATAGCCGGCTTCGATTACAAAGGCTCCGCTTTTGTTGATATAGCCCCAGCCCGCCTCGGTTTTCACGGCGGCATACCCATTGTCGGAAAACGGCTTTGCATCCAGAAACCGCGCTTGGATGACCAGCGTGCCTTCCTTGTCCGTATAGCCCCACAGCACTGCGGCATCCTCGGTGTCCCCCTCGCGGAATGCCACGGCAAGCAACCCGTCGGCAAACAGCGTGGCGCGCACCTCATCCGTGCCGTCCCTGGTAGTGAAAACGATAATCAGAATAACGGCAAGCGTCAGCAATACCGCAATCGGTATCACAATCAGAATCGGCGGCACCCGCCACCTGCGGGGCTTTTGTTCCCCGCTCCCGGCAGGGGACGGATTCCCCGCTCCGGCGGGCTTTTCTCCCGGCACGACCGGGATATTTTCCTGATTGGATTCGGAATTTGCCATAGCGGCTCCTTTCTTTTTTTCCGAATGCCGAACGGGCTGTTCGGAAAAAGCAGAAGTAAAATCATCACGGGAGAGGCCCCGCCGGGCTTACATCCGGTCAAAGTCCTCCAGCCGGAGCGTGGGGTTATTTTCCAAAGCCCACTTCACGCTCCAATTTCCGGTAAAGAGCAGGAATTGCTCCCCCCGCACATCCACCACACGGCGCGTGTCCGAGGTGAGATTCAGGCGGGGCAAATCCAATTCTCCCGGGTTGACAATATGCTGAATATACTGAAACGGCAAGTCGCGTTGCAGATATTCCACGCCGTATTCCGACTTCATCCGGAATTTCAGCACGTCGTATTGCAACAGCCCGATCACGCCAACGGTCACGCGTTCATAGCCGCCGTCCGGGTCAAAGAAAATGCGGATGGCACCCTCCTGGGCGATCTGATTCATTCCTTTGGCAAACTGCTTGCGTTTCATCGAGTCGATCTGCTCCACCATCGCAAAATGCTCCGGCGCAAAGGTGGGAATGCCGGAAAACCGCAATTTCTTCCCCTTTTCGCAAATAGTGTCCCCGATGGAATAGATGCCGGGGTCAAACACCCCGATAATATCACCCGCAAACGCCTCGTCAATGCCCTCGCGCTCCTCCGCCATCATCTGCTGAGGCTGAGCCAGCTTCACGGGCTTGCCGCTTTGCATATGGAAATATTCTTTCCCGCGCTCAAAGTGACCGGAGCAAACGCGCATAAAAGCGATACGGTCACGGTGAGCCTTGTTCATATTTGCCTGAATTTTGAACACAAACGCCGAAAATCCGTCCTCAAACGGGCTGACCTCGGTATCCCCGGAAAGGCGCGGCAGGGGTGAGGGCGTCAATTGCAGGAAGTAACGAAGAAAATCCTCCACGCCGAAATTGTTGAGTGCCGAGCCGAAAAAGACCGGCGAGAGCTTGCCGCAACGGATTGCGTCAAGGTCAAAATCAAACGAGGCACCGTCCAACAGCTCCACCTGTTCGCAAAGCTCCTCCCGCAGATGTTCTCCGATCAGGGAATCCAGTTTTTCGGTATCGGTGATATCGCAGGCAACGGTATCCAGCTTGTTGCGCCCGCCGTGCCCGTTGGAAAAGGTGTGGATGGAACGCTCGCGGCGGTCATATACGCCCTTGAAGGTCACGCCACAGCTGATCGGCCAGTTCATCGGGTAGGTGCCGATGCCAAATTCGCGTTCCAGCTCGTCCAAAAGATCAAAAGGGTCCCTTGCCTCGTGATCCAGCTTGTTGATAAAGGTAA
>CAKSPL010000133.1 GCA_934481325.1 uncultured Eubacteriales bacterium
CCCCTGCACCCCCCGCGTCCCCTACAGAAGGTTGTCTGCTACGGAGAGAAAGACCGGGAGGAGCCGCAGGAGCAACAGCCCCAGCAGAAAGGTCAGCACTGCGGTCAGCAACAGGGTTGCCGCCGGGCTTCTTCCCTCTTTCTCGTACCGCACGTCCGCGCGGTATTTCTCCTCCTCCGGGATATAATACCGCGTTTCTTCCCCGTCCTTTTCCACGCGGCGCACCATTCGTTTCAGCGTTATGTTGCGGCAAAGCTCGTGCCTCGCAAGCCGACTGGAGATGCCAAGTTCCCCCGCGGTTTTCGCGCTTTCCGGGGAAAGTGCCTGCGCGGCAAGAATTGCCCGCACCACGCCGCCCGGCACCGTTTTCTGATACAGCATATAAACCGCTGCAAGCAAAATCCCCGCGCAAAGCGACCATACGAGTACGGTCAGCGTTTTCGCGCTGACCGTAAAATGCTCATATGTCCGTTCCGCTACCGTAAAAACAGACAGCGGCATACTCATTTGCTTTCGGGGCGGATTACATCGCAGCCCATATACGGGCGCAATGCCTCCGGCACCGTGATCGTGCCGTCCGCGTTCTGATAGTTCTCCATAATCGCCGCTACCGTGCGCCCGATTGCCACGCCCGAGCCGTTCAGCGTGTGTACAAGCCGCGGCTTGTCCTTCGGCGTTTCGCGATACCGGATATTCGCCCGGCGTGCCTGATAATCCTCAAAGTCCGAGCAGGAGGAAATCTCTACGTACCGGTTGTACGACGGCATCCAGACCTCAATATCGTAGGTCATTGCGCTGGAAAACCCGAGGTCACCCGTGGACAGCCGCACCACGCGGTAAGGCAGCCCCAGCCCCTGTAATACCCGCTCCGCATCGTTGGTCAGCTTCTCCAATTCCGCGTAGGACTCTTCGGGCTTGGTAAATTTTACCAACTCAACTTTGTTGAATTGATGCTGACGGATAAGACCCCGGGTGTCGCGCCCGGCGGAACCCGCCTCCGCGCGGAAGCACGCGGAATACGCGCAGTAGCAGATCGGCAGCTTGGCGCCGTCCAGAATTTCGTCACGGTGCATATTGGTCACCGGCACTTCGGCGGTCGGAATCAGGAAGTAATCGTTGTTTGCCACGCGGAATGCGTCCTCCTCAAATTTGGGGAGCTGACCTGTGCCGCGCATCGAGTCACGATTGACCATAAAGGGCGGGAAAATTTCGGTGTAACCGTGCGCGGTGTGCGTGTTGAGGAAATAATTGATGATGGAGCGTTCCAGCTTTGCGCCCGCGCCGCGATAAAAGTGGAAACGCGCGCCCGTAACCTTTGCGGCGGTGTCGGGATCGAGAATCCCGAGATCCTTTCCGAGATCCCAATGTGCCTTTGCCTCAAAATCAAACTTGCGCGGTTCGCTCCAACGGCGGATTTCCGCATTTTCGGTGTCGTCCTTTCCCACGGGGTCGAGCTTGTTGGGCATATTGGGGATGGAGAGCAGAATGGCGGTCATTTCCGCGTCAATTGCGGCAATTTTGTCGGTATCCACCTTCACGTTGTCGGAAAGCTCTTTCATTTCCGCAAAAATCGGTGCCACGTCCTTGCCCTCTTTTTTCAGCTGAGGAATGGTTTTGGAAATGCGGTTCTGTTCTGCTTTTTTTGTCTCGGTGTCGGCAATCAGCGCGCGGCGTTCCACGTCCAGCGCAAGCAGACGGTCAATTTCCTTGCTGTAATCCTTTTGCCTGGTGGCAAGGCGCGCCTTTACTTCGTCCGGGTTTTCTTTGATATACTTAATGTCAAGCATTGTTTTTCTCCTTTTTTATTCTGCCTTGAAAAAATCCTTGCCGCAAAGCGCGGTGAGGAGGGCTTCCATATCCTCGTCATCATCGTAAAACAGCTCAATGGATTTCTTTTTTTCGTTTTGTGTGATTTTTACCTTTCTGCCCAGTGCCTCGCGCGTGCGGCGTTCCAGGTCCTTCATATAGACCTTGCTTTGTGTGCCGCCGTCAATATCCGGCAACGCCTGGGCGGGTTCCGCGTTCTGACGGCGCACCATTGCCTCCGTATCGCGCACGGAAAGTCCCTTTGCCACCACACGGTTGGCAAAAAGCGGAATCAGCTCCGGGTCACGCAGTCCGAGCAGGGCGCGCGCGTGTCCGGCGGAAAGCTCGCCGGAGCGGAGCAGCACCAAAACCTCCTCGGGCAAATCCAGAAGGCGCAGGAGGTTGGTAATGGCGGGGCGGGATTTGCCCACCTGCTTTGCCACTTCCTCCTGGGTCATATCAAATTTGTCCATCAGGGTCTGATAGCCCATCGCTTCTTCCACTACGTTCAGATCCTCGCGCTGAACGTTTTCAATCAGAGCCACCTGCGCAATTTTCATATCGTCGCCGTCCAGCACCACAGCGGGGATTTCGGTCAGCCCTGCCATTTTCGCGGCGCGCCAGCGGCGTTCGCCGGCTACAATCTCAAACGACCCCTCAAAATTGGGGTTCGGACGCACGATAATCGGTTGCAGAACGCCATAGGTCGCAATGGAGTCCGCCAGTGCCTGCAAAGCCTCGCGGTCAAACTGCTTGCGGGGCTGATCCGCACGCGGCTCCACTTCGGAAATGCGAAGGGTCGTTGCCGCGCCTTCCTTCATCCCCATAATATTGTCATCCAAAATGGAATAAAAATCTCTTCCAAGTCCTCCCGGCTTTTTTGCCATCTTAAGTCCCTCCTTTTATATAAATTGTATTGTTTCAATTTGCAGTATCTCGCTCTGCGGGGCGTTTCGCTGTGTTCTCGCCCGCAAGGAGTGTTTCCGTCGTGTTTTCGCTCTGCGGGGAAGTTTCGCTGTGCCTTCGCTCCGCAGGGGCGGGGCGTTTCCACCGTGTTCCCGCTTTGTGGGGAGGCGTTCCCGCTGTGTCCCCTCTGCTCGCAAGGGCATTCCGCCGCATCTCTCGCTCGCAAGGGCATTTTTGCCTTGTTCTCTCTCTGGAGGGATGCGCCCCCGCCCTTACAAGCGGGACAGCAGCTCCTCCGCCACTTTTTTATATTCCTTCACGCCTTTGGCGTTTCGGTCATAATAGCAGGCGGGCTGACCAAACCCCGGAGCCTCGGTCAGGCGTACGTTGCGGCTGACCTGCGTTTCAAAAACCCGGTCGCCGTAATGCTTTTTCAGTTCGGAAAACACATCCGCCGAGAGCGACAACCGCCCGTTGTACATTGTAACCAGAATTCCCGCCACGCGAAGCCGCGGGTTATACCGCTTGCGGATGCGCTCAATCGTTGCGGAAAGCTGCGACAACCCCTCCAGCGCGTAGTATTCGCACTGCATCGGGATAATCACACAGTCCGCGGCGGAAAGCGCATTGACCGTCAGCATTCCGAGGGAGGGAGGGCAGTCAAACAAAATAAAGTCGTAGTCCCCGCGCAAGGGCTGTAATGCCGCGCGCAGACGCGAGTGCCGCTCCTCCTCGCCGTCCAGCAGGTCGTATTCCGCCGCAGAAAGCGACATATTTGCAGGAAGCAGATCCAACCGGTCAAATCCGGTTGCGAGAATCGCATCCTGCGCGCGGCATCCGCCGATCAGGAGATCGGCAACCGTAAAGCGCAACGTTTTTTTTGCCACGCCCACCCCGCTGGTGGCACTGCCCTGCGGGTCAAGATCCACCAACAGCGTGCGATAACCGGTTTGCCCGAGAATGGCGGCAAGATTGACGGCGGAGGTGGTTTTTCCGACCCCGCCTTTCTGATTTGCAAAAGCAATCCATCTTCCCATTCTCTGCATCCTTTTTCGTCCTGTTGCGGTTTGCCCCGCGCAAACCCGATTTTTCGACAAGCGAGCGCACAATGCGCCACCGGGCGGGTTCAAAACATCTTTGTCATTATTATATCATTTGATTTTTTTGTTTGCAAGAGGTTTTCATAAATTACGCCAAAAACTTTTCAGGATCGGCGGCACAACGAAATAGAACAAACCCTGAAACAACAAGCACAAATTCGCCGAATCCAACCCATCGAGGCCAAAACCACCGTGAACCGGGGGTTACTGACTTCATCGTCGCGCAAAATCACGGATCCCGGAATCGCTGGCTTCATCCGTCGCGCAAAATCACGGATCCCGGAATCGCTGACCTCATCCGTCGCGCAAAATCACGGATCCCGGAATCGCTGACCTCATCCGCCGCGCAAAATCGCAGAGTCCGGAATCACAGGCCCACCCCCG
>CAKSPL010000134.1 GCA_934481325.1 uncultured Eubacteriales bacterium
CCCGGCTGTAAAGCCGGGTTTCTTCCTTAGACTGTTTCAAGACAGCAGTGACTGTGGAAGTTTTGCAAATTTCCGAGAAAACCGCCCTGTCAAAGCCCAATATTTCCGTTTTCGGTCTGCACGAATTATGCGAGCCCCAATTTACGATTCGTCTTCGTAATTGGTGTCCTCTCCGAGGGTGGCGAGCGCGTCGGCATCCAGATACTTGGTGGGGTCCACCTGTAAGCCCTTTTCGGTCATTTCCAGGTGCAGATGCGGCTCGTCTCCGATTTCCTCCGCCGCCGTGTCGCCCACGGTGCCGATGATATCGCCGGCTTTGACGCTCACGCCCACGGCAATCTGCTCCGGCAGAGTTTCGGAAAGGTTTTTATAGATGGTGTAAACCTCCCCGCCGTGCTTAACGGCAACGCACTTGCCCATCGAGCGGTCATCCCAGATCTGCGCAATCACGCCGTCCGCCATTGCGGCAACCGAGGCACCCGCCACGGTGGCAATGTCAATGCCGAGGTGGATGCGGTAGTCCCCCATCGTGCCGGACGCCACCTGCATATCCGCATCGTGCTTTTTGGTCAGCACGCCGGAAACCGGAAGGATAAAATGCGTGGGGGCGGCATCGGTTTCCTTCTCCCCGCCTTTTCCTTCGTCGGGCTTCTGCCCCCCGTCCTCCGGCTTGCTGTCATCGGGCTTCGGGTCGGTCACACCGGCAGGCTCTCCGTCCGTGGGGTTCTCGGGCAGGGTGTTCACGTCCTTCATCCGTCGGTTGGCAATCACGGTGGTTACGATGATGGCTGTCAGCAGAACCAACAGAACCAGCACGGTAACAGCGATGGCGCGTGCGCCGCGATCGTTTTTCATTTTGGCAAAAAACTGGTTTTTAGGCATTTCTTTTTCTCCTTTTCTTTGTGGGTCTGCTTCTATTTTTGCCAAAGCTGCAAAACTTATGCAGTGGGGCAAAGTTTTTCTTGAAATCCTGCCCGCGCGGCGTTATAATAAAAAAGAATGAATGGGGGGAGCGATTTGCAGCACACGGATGAACAGCTTGGCACCGAGCGGGTGGGAAAGCTGGTTTTGCGGATGAGTTTGCCCGCCATTGCGGCGCAGTGCATCAATATGCTCTACAATCTGGTGGACCGCATATACATCGGTCATATGGGGGCGGACGGCACCACGGCACTGACAGGCCTTGGGCTTGCCGCGCCGATTCTGACCCTGCTTTCGGCGTTCAGTGCCTTTGTCGGCACGGGCGGCGCGCCGCTGGCGGCAATGGCACTTGGAAAAGGGGACCGGGAGCGCGCAGAGAAAATTCTTTCCAACGGCGTGACCCTGTTATGCTTTTTTGCCGTGGCGGGCGGGCTTTGCGCCTATTTTTTCCGGAAACCGCTTTTGTATTTCGTGGGTGCCAGCAGTGCAACCTATCCTTATGCAGACGCCTATCTTTCGGTATATCTGATCGGCACCCTTGCGGTAATGCTTGCTACGGGGCTGAATACCTATCTCACGGCGCAGGGGCGGTCGGGGACGGCAATGCTCTCGGTGGTAATCGGGGCACTGCTTAATATCGCGCTGGATCCGCTTTTTATCTTCGTTTTCCGGATGGGCGTGCGGGGCGCGGCGGTTGCCACGGTGATTTCGCAGGGCGTGAGTGCCGCCTTTGTCCTCTCGGTTCTCTGTTCCCCGCGTGCGTCACTGCGCATCCGCGCCGGCAAAATGCGCCCTGAGGCAGGAATTGTACTGACCATTTTTTCCCTTGGCATTTCCCCGTTTGTGATGACCTCTACGGAAAGCCTGATTTCGTTTGTGATGAACGGGAGCCTGCAACGCTACGGCGGTGACCTGTATGTGGGAACCCTGACCGTAATGCAAAGCGTGATGCAGATTCTCACGGTTCCCGTCAGCGGCTTCACACAGGGCGTGACCCCGGTCATCAGCTACAATTACGGTGCGGGAAATCTGCCGCGCGTGAAAAAGGCAATCGGCTGTGCCTTTGCGGTGCTGGTGCCTTATACCGTGCTGTTTGCGATATGTACAATGTCTTTCCCGCGCGTGTTTGCGCGCATTTTCACCCCCGATACCGCCCTGATTGACCTTGCGGCAAGGGCAATGCCCGTTTTCTTTGCCGGAATGTTGATTTTCGGCGTACAGCGCGCGTGTCAGACCTCTTTTCTCGCACTGGGGCAGGCAAAAATTTCGCTTTGCATTGCCCTGTTGCGCAAGGTAATTTTGCTAGCCCCCCTGGCGTTTTTCCTGCCGAGAATCACCGGAAACGCGTTCAGCGTGTATTTTGCCGAGCCGATTTCCGATACGCTTGCCGCCACCACCTGCGGGATTCTGTTTTTGTGCAATATCCGGAAAATCCTTGCCCGCGCGGGCAAAGAGAAGCCTGCCGGGCAGGGCTGACGAAAGCCCCGCACCCGACGGGGCGGCTCCCTCGGAAAATTCCGCCGGAGCCGCCCGCTTTTATAACAGCTCCTCCGGCATTTCGGCAAGCATATTGTCCAGGAATATGCCGTAGCCCGCAGTAGGGTCGCCAATCAGCACGTGGGTAACCGCGCCGATCAGCTTCCCGTCCTGTATCACGGGGCTGCCGCTCATCCCCTGCACGATGCCGCCCGTGCGGGCAAGCAATGCCTCATCGGTCACTTTCAGGGCAAAGCACTTGTTCCCCTTTGCCGCGCGGTTGACGGCGGAAATCTCCACTTCATATTCTCTCGGTTGGTTGTCATCCAGCGTACAGCGCACGGTGGCGCGCCCGCTGTGGACCTCCTCCCGATGCCCCACCGGTAGCTTTTCCCCCAATTTTTCGGGGGCTTCGGCAAACGCCCCAAACACCCCGCAGGGCGTGTTTTTGAGCAGGGTTCCGGTCTTTCCGGCGGAAAAATGCCCGCGTAATTCCCCGGGCGCACCCACGGCACCGCGATTGACACTGCTGACCGTTACCCCCAGCACACTGCCGCGGGAAATCGGCATCGGTTCGTCTCTCCCCGCCTCGCAAATACCGTGTCCCAGTCCCCCGAACGCACCGCTTTTTTCCAGCACAAAGGTCACCGTGCCGATTCCGGCACCCGAATCCCGCACCGAAAGCCCCAACCGTGCTTTTCCGTCCTCCACGCAGCGGGTCGGCGTCAGCGTGATTTCACATTCCTGCCCCTCCCGGCGAAGGGTCAGCCTTAACGGCTCCTCTCCGTGTTTTTCCACACACGCGGCAAGTTCCTGTGCGCTCCCGCACGCCGTGCCGTCCGCCCGCAGAATGCAATCGCCCGGCACAAGCCCCGCATCCTTTGCCGGGTTCCGATCGCCAAGGGCGGTTTTAACGTCACAATAACCCACTACCAGAACGCCGTCCGTAAAAAACCGCACCCCGAAAGGAACGCCGCCCACAATCACTTCTTCGGGCACGGTAGCCGCGGCTCCCGCCGGGAACCGCACCGCCCCGCACAGCGCGCAGATACAAATGAGAAAAATCAGTCCCGCGCGAATTTTTTTCAGCTTCATATACACTCCCCCAATTTTCGCTGTATACTTACTATGTGCCGCGCATCGGTTTTTTACCCCTAACAAATCAAGCGTGATTTCCCAACAAATGCACGCGGCAAACGACGGAACATAATAAAAAGGAAGTGTTTTTCAAAAAACAAATTTTTACCGAATGGAGGTGCCATCGTGATTCCTGCGGGAAAAGCCACGTTTTACCGCCTCACGGCAGAGGAGCTGCAACGAAAAAAGGAGCGCGACAGCATCGGGCTCCTTGCCGAAAAACGCCTGCACTCCATTCTCAAACGCTGGGTAACGGATGATTTTTCCTGCCACGAGGTGCGCATTGGGGGCGAGGCAGGCGGCAAACGCTACGCCGTGGCGGACGTGTGCCTGCCGAACGGCGAAATTGCCGAAATTCAGACCGGCGCGCTTTATCCGCTCCGTCAAAAAATGGATTTTTATCTGAACGGCACCTCCCGGCGGGTCACACTGATTCACCCCGTGATTGCCGAAAAGTACCTGAACCGGATTCCCGCCGAGGGGAGCGCGGGCGGCACCCGGCGCAAATCCCCCAAAAAGGAAACCGTGCTTTCCGCCGCAGGTCAATTGAAGCCCTTCGTCCGCTATTTTGAAACCGGACGGTTTGAAGTTTGGTTTGTGACGCTGGCGGCGGAGGAATTCCGCCTGTCCGGCGGTGCGAGTACGCACGGCGGGCG
>CAKSPL010000135.1 GCA_934481325.1 uncultured Eubacteriales bacterium
GGATTAAGCTACCGGGGCATATGGAACACCGTCAGTGCCCGAGTGCCGCACGCAATTTGGCGCGGATTCGGTAAACGGCATTTTCAACGGATCGCGGTGAACAACCGAGTGCCGCGGCAATTTCGCGGTTGCGGTAACCCACCATATGAAGATTCCATATCCGGTTTTCGTACGGAGACAGAACCTGACGGATGCGGGAGCGGAGCGACTCCAGGGTTTCCTCCCTCATCACTGCCACGGCGGGATCGTCGGTGCTTCCCTGTTCCTCCAGATTTTCGGGAGAAACCGGAAACTCCTTTTCCATCCTCGCCTGATAGACGTTGCACTGCGTATTCAGCGCATTTTCCATACAGATTTTTGCATAAAGCCCGAAGGTGACTCCTGCCTGCTCCACCCGGTAACTGCGGGCGGCACGATAGAGTGCCAGCAATGCCGCACGGTACAATTCATCCGTATCGGGGCAACCGGCGGAATATGCCGTTACCAACGAGCGCAACAGCGGTTCATACGCCTTGAACAGCTCGTCAAACGCCGCACTGTCCTCTTGCTTGATGCGGTCAAGAACAACCGCCAGTGCCTTGTTTTCGATCATACGTCCTTTCCGGGATGACCCTGCCGACCTATGGCAAACATCTGTGGTTTTGCTTCCATTATATCATTATTTTACACTTTGTCAATAGATTTTTTTAGGAAATTCACAACTTTTTTTGCGTTTTCCGGTCATTTTTCAAAAAGAAAATTCATATTTCCCGCAAAAAGTGCGTGGATGCCGCGGTAAATGTGCTCCGGATGCTCCCTGAAATTTTCGCACATCCGCTCCGCGCGGTTGGCGGAATCCACGGTCAGCGTTGTGGTAAAAACCGGCTCACCGTTTTCATACAGACCGAAATACACGTCGTATCGCCCATCCTCTCTTTTCTCATAATGACTTTTCACCGTGATGCCCAGTTCGCGAAAATCCAGATAGCGAAGTGCCGCGGCAAGGCTACGGTCAAGGATGGAGGAAAGGATGTCGCTGTGCAACGTTTCCGCCACCAGCTTTCCCGTGTCGGTAATATCGTAAAGCTCGGTGTCCCCGTCCTTGCCAACCACGGCAATCAGCCCGTCGTCCAGCATTTTGTGGAATGCCTCGGCAAAATCCAGGTACATAATGTAGTCCGTCTGCATCACAATATCATTCAGGGTTACAAAATCCAGCGGGCGGCGAACATTTTCCATCAGATACAGCACAAAAATCTTTACATTTTTGATACTGTCCATATGATATCCCATACCGATTTCCTCCCATATCCGATTCTGCACGTATTTTACCACATTTCACCCTTTTTTTCAAGAGATTTCTTTACAAAACCGCATTTCCTGTGTTATAATTCTGAAAAAGCAAAATCAGTGAGGTATAAGGATGATAAAAGCAGCTGTCCTCGGATTCGGCGTGGTCGGCAGCGGTGTTGCCGAGGTGTTGTGTGCAAACCGCGCCGTTATGAAAAGAAAACTGGGAGAGGAAATTTCCCTTTCGCGGATTCTCGATTTGCGTGACTTTCCGGATTCGCCCTTTTCAACACTGGTCACACACGATTTTGGCGAGATTCTGAACGACGGAGAAATTTCCGTGGTAGCCGAAACGATGGGTGGCTCACACCCTGCATACGAATACACCAAAGCTCTGCTGGAAGCGGGAAAAAGCGTGGTGACCTCCAATAAAGAGGTCGTGGCAAATTTCGGTGCAGAGCTGACGCAGATTGCCGCCGCGCACGGCGTGCGGTATCTTTTTGAAGCAAGCGTGGGCGGCGGTGTACCCATCATCCGCCCGATGATCAACGATCTCGCGCCGGACAATATCACAAAAATCGACGGGATTCTCAACGGAACCACCAATTATATCTTAACCCGGATGATTGACCAAGGGGCGGACTTTGCCACCGCACTGCGCCGGGCGCAGGAAAAAGGCTATGCCGAAAAAGACCCCACCGCCGATGTGGAGGGGCTGGACGCGGCGCGCAAAATCGCAATCCTTGCGGCACTTGCCTTCGGGATTCTTCCCGCCCCCGAAAAAATTCACTGCGAGGGGATTGCCGAGGTCGGTGTGGCGGACGTACGCACCGCGGCGCATTTCGGCTGTGCCGTAAAGCTGATTGCCCACGCCGAAAAAACACCGCACGGTGTGCTTGCTTTCGTTTCGCCCCGGTTTGTTCCGTTTTCCTCCCCGCTCTCGCATATCGACGATGTGTACAACGGCATACTTGTCGGCACCGATATGGCGGGGGATGTGATGTTTTACGGCAAGGGTGCCGGAAAACTGCCTACGGCAAGTGCAATAGCGGCGGATATCTTTGACGTTGTATCTCACCGCGGGCAAACGGTACGCACGCCTACCTTCCGCCCTGCCGAAGACCGGGATTTTGCCGATTTTTCGGCATACCGTTGCCGGAGCTGTTTCACCTTTGAAGGCGGAAAAAACGATGCGGCTCCCCTTTCGCGCGTGTTTGGTGAGCGCGAAATCAACGCCGCCGACGGGCGCGTTTCCCTCATTGGGGACGAAATGAGCGAGGCGCAAGCCGAAGAGCTTTCAAAAGCCGCGGGGTTGCCGTTGCTCTCGCGTTTCCGCCTGCTATGATCGGATGTGCGGCACAGGGTCGGTACACGCCCCGCGCCCCGGTTCCTCCCCCTGTCCCGGCGAGGATTCACCCGGACAGGGGGATTTTTTGCGGAAAAACTGCTCCGTCTGCTCCAAAATGACGTTACGGTAAAGGAAAAGTGCGGGAAGATTGAGTAATGTGAGAAACGCCAATACAAGATCCGTAATATCCCAAAGCAACGCCGGTGCCGCCACCGCCCCGAGGAATGCCGAAAGCGACACGGCAATCAGATGTGCCGTGAGAATTTTTTTACGGCGGGTCAGATAAGAAAGGCTTTCCTGACCGTAATGCGCCCAGCAAAGCACCGTGGCAAAGGCAAAAAGAGCCATAAATACCGCGAGAACCGGGGCGGCAAATGCCCCGCAGGAGGCACCGAACGCACGCAGAACATAAGTCCCGTCCGTAGAAGGTGCCACCCCGGAGGTCAGCAGAACCAGTGCGGTCAGCGTACACAGCAGAACCGTATCCACAAAGACCTCCAACACCCCGAAAAGCCCTTCTGCGGCGGGTTCCTTTACACCGGAAGCCGCGTGTGCGATAGGCGAAGTGCCGCACCCCGCCTCATTGGAAATCAGCCCGCGCGAAATGCCGTAACGAAACGCTCCGGAGACAAAAAAGCCGCCGATACCGGAAAGTCCGCTTTTCAGGGAAAACGCCCCCCTGAAAATTGCGGAAAATGCCGCGGGCAGCATCGCCCTGCCCCGCACGATTGCCACAAGAGAGAGAACGGTATATGCCGCGCAAAGAAACGGAATCAACGCCGCGCTGACCCGCTCCACACCCCGAAGTCCGCGAATCAGTACCAGCGCGGCGGCAAGCGCGAACACCGCGCCTACCGCAACCGGCGGAATGCGCAAGGCACCGGACAGTGCCTCTGCCGCCGCCGAGGTCTGGATCACGCCGCCAAGCGTCAGCGAGGTCAGAACGCACAAAACCGCGAAAGCGGCGGCAAGGCTTCTTCCGATGCTTCCCTTCACGGCAAGGCGGATGTAGTACATTGCCCCACCGTGACGGTTGCCGTTCCGCGTCTCTCTCGTAGAGAGTGCCAAAAGAGTTTCCGCGTATTTGAGAAACATTGCCGCAAATGCCGCCACCCACATCCAAAATACCGCCCCTGCGCCCCCGAGTGCCACCGCGAGAGCCACGCCCGTGATATTTCCCACCCCGAGCGTGCCGGCAAGTGCCACCGAAAGCGTGCGCCACGGTGAAGTACCGCCCTGCCCGGTGGCTTCTGCGATTCCGCCGAAAACCCGCCGAAAGGAGCCGAAGAAAAAACGCCCCAACCGCACGGCGAAATACCCCCCGCACAGGAGCAGTGCCGCGGGCATCAGGATACCCGAAAATAAGGAAACCAGCGCAGACATTCCATTCCTCCCGAAAATTGTTAATATTATGTGAACAATCAAAAAAATGCTTGATTTTTCCTGTTTTTGATGTACAATAATCATATGAGTTAGCACTCAGGTCGTATGAGTGCCAAAATTCAACAAACTATGCGCCACGGCGCATCAAGGAGGCAAAAATATGACAATCAGACCTTTGGC
>CAKSPL010000136.1 GCA_934481325.1 uncultured Eubacteriales bacterium
AAAGTACTCTTAGCCGCCTGTTTCGCACCTACCTCCATATATCGCCGCACGGATACCTGGAGGATCTGCGTATGGCGCAGGCGAAACGCCTGCTTGCCACCGGTGCCGACGTCACCTTTGCCGCGTTTGAAAGCGGATTTTCGGATGCCTCGCATTTTATTCTGCTGTTCCGGCGGCGTTTCGGCATCACACCGGGAAAATACCGCACGATGCAGGCGGAATCGGAGAATCAATAGTCTATTTTGCACACCGTCCGCATATATTTTTCCAAAAGGGGGTGTGCGGATGCACAGATTGTATTATGCGCTGGCGGAGTCGCTTTCCGGGCGGGCGGTGCGTGCCGCGGGCGTTGCTACGTCTATGCTCGGCAAGGGCAGGGAACGCTTTGATATGGAAATGCGGATGCTCCGTTCGGATACGGCGGAGGATCTTGCTTTATTGCACAGTGGGGTAATTGCCGGAAATTACGGAAAAACGAACGGTGTCGAACTTCTTCGGCTGGGTGAGGCGTTTTCGGAGGTGACCTCCTCGGCACTCGGGGTTGCGTGGCTGTTACGCGGCAAAACTCTGCGCGTATGGGGGCTTTTTGATCGCGTACGCCTGCTTGCCACGCTCACGGAACGGCTTTCGCACATCGTGGAATTGCTGGAAACCGCAACCTCTGCCGAGGCGTTGCCGGAGTTTGCGGCATTCCGTACCGCGGCAGGGCGGTTGCCCTTTCCGGAGGAGCAATTGCGGGAGGATTTGCAGGATGGGGCGTTGTTGCCCGAAATTCTGTTGATTCTGCGCCTGGAGGCGTGGCAACGCGCCCTTCGGGAGGCGTATCTTTCCGCCGCCGCATTATTTCTGCTCAAAAGCTGAAAAAGCCCCCGAACGGGGGCTTTTTCAGCACCTGCGATGCGATTTTTGCCCCCGCATTTTGGAGTATCGGCGGCTTTCGGCACCTGCGCACGTTCTCCGATGGCTGTCGGCACGGTTTGCAATACCGTGTCCCCGAATCCTCCGAACACCGTTTATTTCCCGATTATCGCGGTAAGCCTTTTGCGGATTGCACCGATAAATTCCGCCGAATTTAACACCGTTACCGTGGTTTCCGGTGTGACGAGTGCCGCAAGATCCTTGGTGATTGTGCCGTCCTCTACCGTGGCAAGGCAAGCCGCCTCCAATGCCTTGGCAAACCCGCAAAGCTCCGGCAGGTTGTCAAGCTCCCCACGCCGGTTCAGCGCGCCTGTCCACGCAAAAATCGTGGCAATGGGATTGGTGGAGGTTGCCTCGCCCCGCAGATAGCGGTAATAATGCTGTGTCACCGTGCCGTGTGCCGCTTCGTATTCGTATTTCCCGTCGGGGGAAACCAGCACCGAGGTCATCATTGCAAGCGAGCCGAAGGCGGTGGACACCATATCGCTCATCACGTCGCCGTCGTAATTTTTGCACGCCCAGATAAAACCGCCCTCGCTGCGGATGACCCGCGCCACCGCATCATCAATCAGTGTGTAGAAATAACAGATGCCCGCCGCGGCAAATTTCTCACGGTATTCCGCATCGAAAATCTCCTGGAAAATCAGCTTGAAGGTCTGATCATACTGCTTGGAAATGGTATCCTTGGCGGAAAACCAAAGATCCTGCCCGGTTTTCAGCGCGTATGCAAAGCAGGAATGCGCAAACGCGCCGATGGAGCTGTCCTTGTTGTAGGTGCCTTGAAGTACGCCGGCGCACTCAAAATCATACACCGTTTCGCGGAAGGCTACCTTTCCGTCCTCATCGGTAAAAACAAGCTCTGCCTTGCCTTTTCCCGGCACCCGGTATTCGGTTGCCCGGTAAATGTCCCCGTAGGCGTGGCGGGCAATGGTGATCGGTTTTTTCCAGCTCCGCACCGCAGGGCGGATATTGGAGGTCAGAATCGGCGCACGGAATACCGTGCCGTCCAAAATGGCGCGGATGGTGCCGTTCGGGCTTTTCCACATTTCGGAAAGCCCGTATTCCTCCACGCGTTGTCTGTTCGGCGTAATGGTGGCGCATTTGACCGCCACCCCGTATTTTTTCGTGGCATTTGCCGCATCCACGGTTACCGCATCCTTCGTGCGCTCCCGCTCCGGCAATCCCAGGTCATAGTATTCGGTTTTCAGGTCAACAAAAGGGAGGAGCAGCTCCTCTTTGATCATTTTCCAGAGGACGCGGGTCATCTCGTCCCCGTCCATTTCCACAAGCGGCGTTTTCATTTTGATTTTTTCCATCTCAATACCTCCGAGGGGGGAAAAACAGTATTTGAGAAAAGCCGGGCGGCTTGCCGCCCGGCTTTTCCGGTCAGTCTTTTTTCAGCGTTCTGGTCGAAACGCGGTACGCCCGGTCATAGGCGTATTTGTAAAACTCCGGCAGAGTCATTTCGTTGTATTTGTCGTGATAGTGCATCCCGGGCTTGTTGGAGAGCGTCAGCTCGCACATCAGGATGTCCCGATAGCCGACCTTTTCGATGCGGTCCATCACGCGGTTCCAGTCTACCACGCCGTCTCCCATCGTCAGGTGCAGGTCGTTGTGCCACGGCTCGGGAACCTCGCGCACGCCGAGATTGTCATTGAAGTGCGTATGGCAGAGCTTTTCTCCGTACAGAGCCATCATATCCTTTCCGCCGTTGTAGCAAAGCTCGTGTCCCGTGTCAAAGCAGAAGCCACAGCAGGGCTCGTTCCAGAATGCTTTCATCACTGCGGCAAGGTATTCCTCACCCTCCACGTTTTCAAAGCCCAGTCTGATTCCTAATTTGTTGGCTTCCTCCACCACGCGGGAGTAGTTGTCAATGCCGATTTGCGTGGGTGTGTGATCCTTGAAGCCGATAAAGGTGTGAATCACCATCACCGGGATATCGTGGCGGGCACAGTCACGCGCGCATTCAATCAGCTCGTTGGTTACGGCAACGCCCTCTTCACCCTCTTTCCACATTTTATGTACTTTGGTGAAGGGGGAGTGAATCGACTGATATACCAGCCCTTTTCTCGCCGCTTCGTTTGCCCAGGCATCGGTGCGGAGTGGATTCCAGCCGGTAAAGAGTGCGTCAAAGCCGGCTTCCTTGATCATATCCATCTGTTCGGTGGTAGAATACCTGTCGGTGTTGCCGAGAACATTGATTCCGAGCAGATACGGTTTTTGCAGATTTTCCATAATATATCCTCCTTAATGCGCTTTGGAAGCGTAATAGTTCATTAAGCATCCCGCAAGAATAATCTCGCGTTCCTTTGCGGTCAACCCTTTCACAAAAAAAATCAGCGGTATTTTCGTGCCGTCCTTCAAAAGTCCCGTGGCGTGGATTTTCTCCCGTCCTTCTTCCATCGCGCGCCGGATTTCCGGCACAAACACAAAGTCCCCGGTTTCCGGCAAAAACGGCGCGTCCTTTGCAAGAGTGAAGGGGAGAATGCCCCAGTTGATGCAGTTGGAGCGGTAGCGTTTGGTGGCAAAGCCGTAACAGATGTCGGCAAATCCGCCGAGCACCTTCTGGCAGGACGCCGCCTGCTCTCTTGCCGACCCGTCCCCGGGTCTGTTCGCAAACAGGCAGGAGCCGTATTGCGTGTTTTTCGCAAGCTCCCGGGCGTTTCCGAAGGCACCGAGGGTCAATTCCAATTCGTCCGTCAACACGCCTTCCCGCCGCGCGGCTTCCGCCGCCGCTACCGCTTTGGAGTTGCCGACGTAGTCCGGGCAACGGCGGGAGAGGGTGTATTCCGAGAGGCGGATGGGGTTGGAACGGTAAGAGGAGGTTTCCCCCGAGGGAATCAGCTCGTCCGTGGTGGTAACGGGATCGCGGATTACTGCGGCAAGCCGCAACAGGAGATTTTCCGCCAGCGGGTACTGGCGCGGCCAGTCGGTGATGTTGGGACCCAAAATCAGCGGTTCCTCCGGCTTCGGATGTCCGTAACCGTTGTAAACGCGGTGCGCGTAGGCGGAGCGGTCATAGTGATAGGCGTGCGGAGTATATTCGTATTCCGCGTCGGTTGCCGCCGTGACGATACCGCCGTTTGCCGCGGTTGCCGCAATACTGCGTGCATCCATCAATGCTACGCCGGCAAGCTGTTTTTCCCCGGGCTTTGACCCCTCCCGGTTCGGGAAATTGCGGGTGGTGTGCCGGAGCGACAGCCCGTTGTTTGCGGGGACATCCCCCGCGCCGAAGCAGGGACCGCAGAACG
>CAKSPL010000137.1 GCA_934481325.1 uncultured Eubacteriales bacterium
GTATTGTTTGATGGCGCTTATCAGTGTATTCTTCGCGATTCGATTTTTGATGAGGCAGGCACGTTTTGGTACTATCCGCCAAAAGCGACAAAAAACGAGGAACGGCAGATCACCCACTCCGCGATTCCGTCTCTGGTGGTATGGGGGGACAAAAATGTAATCCGCAACAATATCTTTCGCCACTGTCGGGGTGACGCAATTCAAATCCGGGGGAACGGAAACATTTTGCTGCAGAACATCGCAGATGGCAACGTGCATGTAGAAGGGTGTGGCAATATAATCTCTGATTTGATTTTTACTGCCCCTGATCAAAAACTGTTTCTTTGCGGTGCCGCCGCAGAAACTTCGCTTCTTTCCGGTATTCCTGATGACAGGATTGTACGGGAGGGGTAGGAAAGGAATATGATGGATTCAAAACTTCTCAAAAAAGCCGCGTTATGGCTTTACCCGGTTGCCGCATTCTGCGGGCTGGTGATCTTCCCTTTACGGCTCTATTTTATCAGTGACGCCGTGCTTTCCGGCACGTTGTGGCTGGATTTTTTTGACCTGCTGTTTAACTGGGCGGAGCCGATGTTGCTTTCGCTGATCTGCGCGTTTTTCCTTTTCGGCGTTTACCGCTACGGCACCAAAAACATCCGCCCGCTGATTCTGCTTTGTGCCGGGGCTGTTGTTTTGAAATATGTCACGATTGTGATTTCGAATTCGGTATTGATGGGCTCGCTGGATCTGACCGGCGGCGGGCTTTCCTCGCTGATTTCTCTGTTTGCCGAAGCCGCGCTTGCCGGATTCATTCTCCTGTTGGCGCATTTGAAAATCACACCGAGAAAGGCAGAGGAACATATCAAAGCCCGCGCGGCGGAAAAACTGGGAAAAGAATATGACGAAACAGCGGCTTTTTTCCCGTTTTGCAAACCGATTGACTTTCAAAACCCGCTGCCCTCCGGCGCTTTCTTCGGCACGCTGATTATCACCGTAGCGCGCCTTGCCAACTTTATTGTGGATGACCTTACGTTCGGTCAGTACGAGGTAGCCGACATCCCCTACACATTGCTGTACGTTACATTGGATGTTCTCATCCCTGCGGTACTCGGGTTTCTTGTGACCCGCGCGATGCTTTCCTACCTGATGAAACATTATTAAAAATAAAAACCCACCCGTTGCGGGTGGGTTTTTATTTCAGAGCTTCTCTTTGACCTTGGACGCTTTGCCCACACGGTCACGCAGGTAGTAGAGCTTCGCGCGGCGAACTTTACCGGTGCGAATTACTTCCACCTTTGCAACTTTCGGAGAGTGGATGGGGAATGTTTTCTCCACACCGACACCGTAGGAAACGCGTCTCACGGTAAAGGTTTCGGAGATGCCGCCACCGTGTTTGGCGATGACAGTACCCTCAAAAAGCTGGATTCTCTCTTTGGTACCTTCCACAATTTTATTGTGGACGCGGACGGTGTCACCGATTCGGACCACCGGTACCTCCGCTTTCAACTGCTCGTTTGTAAAAGCCTCAATCAGATTCATTGGGAGCCTCCTTAAAAATCCGGATGTTCATGCAGAGCGACGCAGCGGACCACCCTTATACTTGTGTCAACACACAGACGTTATTATAGCATATTTTATTCCGCTTTGCAAGAGCTTTTTGAAAATTATTTCTTGCAATTCCGTTTATTTGTCAAAGCCGGAAAATGCGTCCATCCCGGCGGCGGTAAGGGCGCAGAGATACTCCCTGTAAGAAATGCCGCGTGCCTTGGTAATATAGTGATTTTTACCGGAGTATTTCCCTGCACTCCACTCAATCAGCAGGAAACGAAACCCCTTGCTCTGCGGCAGATTTCCAAGCGGTGTTACGCCCTCCCCCGTGGCGGTGACACTGCCGGCAAGGAGTGTTCTCCCCGTCAGCACATCCGTTACCGTAAAGGTCAGCGGGGTTTCTTCGGTCAGCTCCGATATGGCATACAGCCCGTATTTTTCCTCACTCGGTTCATCAAAAGAAAGAATTAACGGTGCCTGCACCCGGCGGATAAAGGAATATGCCAGCTTTTCGGTGCCGTAATAATCCACCACCGCATCGGAAATCTGCGGCCAGCCGTCAATCAGATTCCACCAAATCACGCCCCCGGCACGCTCGCGCGCCAGGCGGAATTTTTCGATAAAATACTTGAACGCCTCCGCTTGCGAAATCTGACTTTGCCGCGCGAAATCCGCAAGGCTCCCCGCCGCCTCGCCAAACATCGTTTTCACCTGACTGACCATCAGCGGGATGCGATAGGCGTACGGTGCCGAGGGTGACAGTTCCGGGCTTGCGGCGTGCACCAACCAGTCAGGACGGCCGTTCCCGTTTTCGTCCAGCAAAGGAAACAGCTGATCGCCCGAAATAAACTTTTTTAAGTTCTGCGGCGAGGGGCATCCGTGATAACCGATTTCGGAGGCAAACAGTGCTTTGGCACCCCGGTAGTAATCACCCTTGAAATAGTCCCTCGGACCCCAAAGATGATCCTCCGGTGTTTTTTTGTGCAATTGGAACGCAACGGAATCCAGATACGGGGAGGATGGCAGATACGGGCGGATGGGGTCATGCTCCCGCACTGTACGGGGCAACACGGTGCGGGTCAGCGGATGATCGTTCGGATCCTGCGGCAGGCATTTCCAACCGTAAACCAAATCTCCTTCGTTGTCCCCCGCCCAAAGTACCAGGGAAGGATGTTGACGGAGTCGCCGAATCACGGTTTTCGCTTCTTTTCCCGCAAGTGCCAGAAAACGCTCATCTTCCGGGTAAATGGCACAGCCAAAGGCAAAATCCTGCCAAACGAGGATCCCGTGGCGGTCACAGTAGTCATAAAAAGCGTCGTCCTCATAAAGTCCCCCGCCCCACACCCGCACGGTATTGCAACCGATATCCGAAAGCAATTTCAATCCACGCGGGAGAAATTGCGGTTGGCGACAGGGAAACGCGTCGGTCGGCACCCAGTTGGTGCCAAGGCAGAACACTTTTTTGCCGTTGATGCGGAAGTAAAAATCACCGTTTCCGTTCTCGTCCAATACCGAGGTACGCACCAGCTCTGCCGTGCGGATGCCGAAGGAAAACTGCTTCTCGTCCAGCACGGTTTCCCCTCTTGCGAGCGTGAGCGTTACTTCATAGAGATTCGGCTCTCCCGCGTTTTTCGGAAACCACAGCAAAGGCTCGGACACCGTCAGGCACGCGGTGCCGTCCGTATGCCAGAGCGGCAAGGTAAATGCAAATTCCGATGCACCGCACACGCCTTTGAGGGTAAGCGTGAGGTCGTTCAGAAAATCGGCATCGGTATGAATCCGATAAAAGAAATTCAACCGCGCCGTATTTTTTGCGGGATCCACCTTGGTGGTATACAGATAATACTCCTCAATCCGTTCTTCGGCTTTTTTGAGAAGGTACACCGGGCGGTAAAGCCCGCCCGAAACAAAGCGCGGCAAAATATCCCACCCGTACATATATGCCGCCTTGCGCAGGGGCAACGATGCGGCGTTGTAATGCTGACCTGTAGTCAGCGGGGTCAACGGATACTTTCTCGCTTCTATTGTGGCGGGGAGAATATGTACGACCAGAGAATTTCCCGTTTTCCGAAGCTCCGAAACCGGAAAAGTGTGCGGAATCAGCATATTCTCCGCCTTGCCAAGCAGTTTTCCGTTCAGGTAGATTTCCGCCACGGTGTCAATTCCCTCAAAAAGCAATTCGTCGGCACCGTCCGGTGCGTCAAATTCGGTATAATACCACAGATGACGGTTTTCAAACTGCTGATAAAAAAGCGGATTGCCCGCAACGTACGGATCGGGGGCTTGTCCTGCACGGAAAAAATCGAGCTCCATACAGCCCGGCACCTCTGCCGGAATCGTATCCTTTCTTGCGGCAAGCTCGGCAGTACACACCGGAGCAAAGCCCGTTGCCTTTACTTCCCCGTTCGGGAGTGCCAGCAATCTCCAATTGCCTTTCAGTTCGGTTTTCAAGCACTTCTCCTTTACAGCCGTTCAGGCTAAAAATGCGCCGGAGAATCTCCGGCGCATTTTGATTTTTCAAAAATTACAGATATCTCTGAATGGTTTCGCTTGCTTCTTCCACGGGGATAGAAGCGGTCATAAACAGATTGACATCGTGCTTATCGAGAAGCGCGTTGACCTCATTC
>CAKSPL010000138.1 GCA_934481325.1 uncultured Eubacteriales bacterium
GCACGTCTGCCGTCGGACGAGGCGCGCTCGGTGCTGATTGAACATAACCTGCGGCTTGTGGTGTATGTGGCGCGGCGGTTTGAAAGCACGGGGGCAGGGTTGGAGGATCTGGTTTCCATCGGCACGGTGGGGCTGATCAAGGCAATCAACACCTTTTGTGCCGATAAAAACATCAAGCTGGCGACCTATGCCTCCCGCTGTATTGAAAACGAGATTCTGATGTACCTGCGCAAGCACGGCGGGAGAAGCGAAGTTTCGCTGGATGAGCCGTTGAACGTGGACTGGGACGGCAACGAGCTGCTTCTTTCCGACGTGCTGGGCAGTGAGGAGGACGGGGTCGGCTTTGAGCTTGCCAAAAAGGAGGAACGGCGGGTCCTGCACGAGGCGGTGGAGCGGCTTTCTCCGCGTGAGCGGTTGATTGTGGAGTTGCGCTACGGCTTTCGCGGGCGGGAGCTGACACAAAAGGAGGTGGCGGACGCGCTCGGCATCTCGCAATCCTACATCTCGCGCCTGGAAAAAAAGATCATTGCCGACCTGAAAAAAGAAATCGCCGGAAAAATATGAAAAAATTCAAAAAACCCTTGCAAAATACAAAAAGATATGATATAATCACTCGGTACGGTACCCGTGAGGTTCTCACCGGGTGCGAATTTGAAGTGAGGTGGAAAATATGAAAGCAGGAATTCATCCGACCTATGAGGATGTGACCATTGTCTGTGCTTGCGGCAATACGGTAAAGACACGGTCTACCAACGGCGGGGAAATGAAGGTTGAAATTTGCTCGAAATGCCATCCCTTCTTCACCGGCAAGCAGAAGTTTGTCGATGCGGGCGGGCGTGTTGATAAATTCAACAGAAGACTTCAGGCAAGAAAGTAATCTTCCCCCGAAACGGGTAAACGGCAGGGCAAGCGGTATTCGCTTGCCCTGTTTGCTTCCGGCTCAGCCGGCGAAAGGAGAAGATATGGAAAACAAAATCGAAACCGGCGGCGTGCGCGCCGCTCTTGTCGCGGTGGTGACAGACGGGGACGAAACCGCCGCGCGCATCAGCCTTGCGGAGCTTGCCCGCCTGCTGGATACGGCAGGGGGCGTGGCGGCTTTTACGATGATACAGAATAAGGAAGCCCCGGACGTGCGCACCTACATCGGCTCCGGCAAGGTGGCGGAGCTTTCGTATTATTGCGCGCAGAACGCGGTTACACTGGCGGTGTTTGACGATGAGCTGTCGCCCTCTCAGATCCGCAATCTGGAAGAGGCACTCGGGGACGTGCGCGTGATTGACCGCTCGATGCTGATTCTGGATATTTTTGCCCTGCACGCCGACTCCGGCGAGGGGAAGCTGCAGGTGGAGCTGGCACAGCTGAAATACACCGCCCCCCGCCTTCTCGGTAAGGGGAGCGAACTGTCGCGCCTCGGGGGCGGCATCGGAACGAGGGGTCCCGGCGAATCCAAGCTGGAAACCGACCGCAGGCACCTGCAACGCCGCATTCACGCATTGGAAGAGGAATTGCGCACCCTTGCGGAAAACAGGCAGACCAAACGCCGCGCGCGGGACCGCTCCGGGATTTCCAAGGTGGCGATTGTGGGGTACACCAACGCAGGGAAATCCACCCTGCTCAACGCCCTGACGGGGGCGGACATCCCGGCAAGGGATCAGCTGTTTGCCACGCTGGACCCCACCACGCGCAAATGCACGCTCCCGGGGGGCGAAACCGTTCTGCTGACCGATACGGTCGGCTTTATCCGCAATCTGCCGCATCATCTGGTACACGCCTTCCGCTCCACGCTGGAGGAGGCGGTTTATGCGGATTTGCTGTTGATTCTGATTGACGGCTCCGACCCCGAGGCCGCGGCACAGCTTGCCGTAACCGAAAACCTTTTGCGGGAGCTGGGGGCAGGGGACAAGCCCACCATCCACGCATATAATAAATGTGACCTCGGGGTCAGCACGCCCGGCATCGGCAGAGCCGGGGAGAACAATGTGTATATCTCTGCCGCCACGGGGCAGGGGGTAGACCGGCTGCTGCTCCGGATGGAAGAACTGTTGCACGAGGGCAAGCGGCGGGTGACCTTCCGCATTCCGAACGCAAAGCAGGGGCTTGTGACAAAGCTGTATGAAAACGCCACGGTGGAAAGCACGGAATACGGTGCCGAAGCCGTAACCGTGACGGCGGTGGTGGATGCCAAAACCTACGGGGCGTTGCGGGAGTACGACGTGGCACCCGTGCCGGAGGCGGAAGATGAGTGAGGCGGCATTCCGCACGGTTGCCGCAGATGCCGAGGCGAAACTGGAAGAAAAGCGGTCGGTGTTTCTGGCGGCGGTCAGACGCGTGAGCGGGGAGGCGGATGCCGAGGCATTTGTGAAGGAGCGGCGGCGCGCGCACCCCGATGCACGCCATACCGTGTTTGCCTATTTTTTGCGCAAGGGTACCGCGAGATACAGCGATGACGCGGAGCCGCAGGGTACGGCGGGAATGCCGGTTCTGGAAGCCATCCGTCGCGCGGGGCTTTCGGACGTGATTGTGGTGGTAACGCGTTACTTCGGCGGAATCCTGCTGGGGGCAGGCGGACTGACCCGCGCTTATGCCGGGGCGGCGAGCCTGGCACTTGCGGCGGCAGGCGTGGCGGAATACGTGCCGTTTGCGGAATACGAGGCGCGGTGCTCCTATGCCGACCATCAGAAGCTGGCAAAGGAATTGGAGCGCGCGGGCGCAAAACTGCGCGAAACGGCGTTTGAAGCCGAGGTTTCGGTGCGGTTTGGCGTGAGAGCCGGGCAGGACGAGGCACTGCTACGCCGGCTGACCGATCTTACCGCCGGGCGCGCAGTGATTTGCAAATGCGGGGAATGTATGGATCTGATCGGATAAGAAATATCCGAAACCGAAAAAGGAAGCTCGTTGCGAGCTTCCTTTTTTGACGTCGTTTGCCCCGAAAAAAGAGGAAATCAAAAAAATTTGCCGAAAAAAAGAGTTTTTGCAAATTTGCGTGTATCTTTTATACAGAGAGCAAAAGGAGGTGTGCCTATGTCCGGTTTTGCGGAAATGATGTCAAAACGGGAGCGGGAATTTTTTTCGCCGTTTGCGTTTCTGACGGAGAATACGAAAGGGCGGGAGCAGCCGTGCGCGCCCAGTGCGGTACGCACCGAGTTTCAGCGTGACCGTGACCGTATCGTTCACAGTCAGTCCTTTCGCCGCCTGATGTACAAAACGCAGGTGTTTCTGGCACCCGCGGGGGATCACTACCGCACGCGCCTGACGCATACCGTGGAGGTGATGCAGATTGCGCGCACGATGGCAAGGGCGTTGCGGCTCAATGAGGATTTGGCAGAGGCGATTGCCTTTGGTCACGACCTCGGTCACACCCCGTTCGGACACGCGGGGGAGAGCGTGATGCAACAGATGTATTCCGCCGATTTTACCCATAACGCGCAGGGCGTGCGGGTGGTGGAAAAACTGGAAAACGACGGCAGAGGTCTGAACCTTACTTATGAAGTAAAGGACGGCATTGCGCACCATTCCGGGGAGAAAATGCCCTGCACGCTGGAAGGGGAGCTGATCCGCTATGCCGACCGTATTGCCTACATCAATCACGATATTGACGACGCTCTGCGCGCGGGGATTCTGAAAAAAGAGGAAATTCCGGCGCATCTGCGGGAGGTGCTGGGGGAGACGCATTCGGTGCGGATTGACACGATGGTGGAATCGGTTCTCCGCGCCACCGAGGGTAAGCCGCACGCCGAAATGGAGCCGGAGATCTGGCGGGCAACCGACGAGCTGCGGAATTTCCTTTTTGCCCGCGTTTACCGCGACAGCGCGGCAAAGGCGGAGGAAGTCAAGGCGAAGGCGATGCTGGCACAGCTGTTTGAATACTTTGTGAAATATCCCGAAAAGCTGCCCGGCATTTACGGGGAAAATCTGAAAAACGAGCCGGTGCCGCGCTGTGTCTGCGATTATCTTTCCGGGATGACCGACCGCTATGCGATTGAATTGTACCGCGAGCTGTTTATTCCGGAGGTCTGGCGCGTCAAATGATACCGAGAGAAGTGGTGGAGGAAATCCGTTCGCGCTGTGATATAGAAGAGGTGATCGGCTCCTATGTCACGCTCAAGCGCGCCGGCTCCAACCGAAACGGGCTTTGCCC
>CAKSPL010000139.1 GCA_934481325.1 uncultured Eubacteriales bacterium
TTTCTCGTAGTCCTCGCGGGCAAAGCCCTTCACCACGCGCATCCCGCGCACATTTTCCTCAATCGACTCATTGAGGCGGTCATATTTGCGGAACACCCGGTGAAACGCCGGCATTGCCTTTTTCGCCACCAGCATCAGCCCGAATACCAGCACCGGGATAATGACCACAAACGAAACGGCAAGCGAGCCGCCCATCACAAACGCCATCACCACCGAGAAAATCAGCATCAGGGGGGAACGGATTGCCGTGCGGATCAGCATCATAAATGCCATTTGCACGTTGCTCACGTCCGTGGTCATTCTGGTGACGAGAGAGGATGTGGAGAAATGATCGATATTCTCAAAAGAAAAGGTCTGAACGCGGTAATACATATCGTGCCGCAGATTCCGCGCAAAACCGGCGGACGCCTTGGCGCATGTATATCCCGCAATGCCGCCGCACGCAAGCGAGGCAAATGCCATCGCAATGAGAACCCCGCCGATTTTCCAGATCTCGGCAAGATCGGCACCCGCCTTGATCGTGTTGACCAGTTGTGCCGTGATAAAAGGAATCAAGGTTTCGATGATCGCTTCGCCGGTGATGAAAATCAGCGTCAGAATCGTCGGTTTCCTGTATTCCCGCACACATTTTGCAAGTGTCTTGAACATATACTTCCTTTCTGCCGAAATCGGTTTTATTATTTATTACACAAGGTTAATCTATTGTAAGGCTTTTTGAAAAAAGTGTCAAGCGGTAAATTGTAAACAATTCTCACAGCAACTTTCAAAAAAGGGAGCAATGCTCCCTTTTTTGCTTTGTCTCGGTAGTCAGCAGTCAATCCGGTAGGAGTCGCCCTCACGCCGGATGGAAGAGCCGAAAAACCGGGAAAGTGCCGCCGTGAGGTACGCCGTATCCGCGGCACCCGCCGTCTCCATCGCGGAGTGCATCGCCAATTGCGGCAAGCCCACGTCCACGCTATTGAGCGAAACCTGCGTGTTGGCAATATTGCCGAGCGTGGAGCCGCCGGGAATATCCGGGCGGTTGGAATAATGCTGAACCGGCACCCCCGCCGCCCCGCAGATCTGCCGGAACAGTGCCTCGGACACCGCGTCGGTCACATACCGCTGGTTGGCGTTCTGCTTGATTACAATGCCGCCGTTCAAAAGCGGAAAATCCACTTTGTCGGCATATTCCGGATGGTTGGGGTGTTTTGCGTGCGCGTTATCGCAGGACACCATAAAGGAAAGTGCCAGCTTGCGGCGGTATTCGGACTCCCCCTCTCCCAGCGCATCGGTCACGCGCTGCAAGGTATCGGCAAGGAAGGTGGACGCCGCCCCCTGCTTGGTGGTACTGCCCACCTCCTCGTTGTCAAAGAGCGCGAACACGGGCATTGCCACGGGGTCCTTTACTGTAAGAAACGCCGCAAGCGCACCGAAAACCGATTGCAGGTCATCCAGGCGCGGTGCGGCAATCAAATCGCCAAAGCTCACACCGTTCTCGGGGTTATAGACGAAAAGATCCGACGAGAGGATGTCCTCAGGGGCGGCACCCGCCGCGCGGGAGAGTAGCAGAGAGAAATCCGCCTCCGCGTTTTTGGTGCCGACCAGCGGAATCAGATCTACCGCAGGGTTCAATGCCGAATCGGCACCTGCCGTGCGGGTCATATGAATGGCAACGTTGGGGATAATCACGCACGGTTCCCCGAAATTCACGTTTTTTACAAGGAAGCCGCCCTCCTCCCGCACGGTCACGCGCCCGGCAATCGAAAGCGGGCGATCCAGCCAGGTGGAAAGAATCATCCCGCCGTATTTTTCGGTGGACAGACGGAGATACGCCCCGTCGGAAAGCGTGGGGTTGCCGCGCAATTTGAACGCGGGGCTGTCCCCGTGCACGGCGGCAATCATATATCCCGAAAAGGGTGCGGACGGTACGCAAAATGCCAGAAGGGACGAGCCGTTCCGCATCACATAATACTTTCCGCCCGGTGCCACCGAAAAGGCCTTTTCTTCCGCAAGGCGCGTGTAGCCGGCGGCACAAAGACGCCGCTCGCATTCCGCCGCGGTATGATATGCCGTGGGGCAGGATCCGATAAAGTCAAACAGCTCCTGATTTACTTTCTGATTGTTCATATTCTTTCCTTTCCGGAATCTATTCCGCACCCCGTAATGGGGGATATTTCAAAGTCAGGGATGTTTCAAAGCTCCCTTGACCCGCCCACGGCGGGTTTTATTCGATGGCTTTCATTGCTTCCGCCATATTGATACGGCGGATTTTGCCGAGCAACAGGAAATCCACGATCAGGGTGAATGCAAAGGTCAGCAGAATGGCGAAAAAGTAGCTCTTTACCGCCAGCTGACAGCCGAAATACATCGTACTGATCTTGATTTGCGCCATCACGTAGTGCAACAGCGCGATTCCCATCGGGATGCCGCAAAGCGCGCCGACCCCCGTCAGCACCAGGTTTTCGCGGAATACGTAAGCATTCTGCTCCGTTACCGTAAAGCCCAGCACCTTAAGCGTGGCAAGCTCGCGCTCGCGTTCCATAATCATAATATTGGTAAGGTTGTACAGCACGATAAATGCCAGCGCGCCCGCGCAAACCAGCACAATCAGCACGATATAGTTCATACTGCCAAGCGAATTTGCCACGCGCTCCCGCATTCCCTCGGCAAGCGTGACCGATGCCACGTTTTCCGCATCCAGGAGTACGGCTCCCGCCTCATGGGCATCCTTACCCTCGGAGAAATTGACGTATGCCGTGTTGCACGCGGGCTCCTCGCCCCACGCCTCGATAAAGGTGTCGGCGCAGAGATACAGATAGTCATAGATGTAATTGTCAAAAATCCCGCTCACCGTGACCGTTATCGTGCGGTAGTCGTTATCCGCAATTTTCAGCACGTCCCCCACCGAAATATCGTTTTCCTTTGCAAAACGGTAGTTGACCAGCACCTGACCCGCCGTGGGATAGGCAAGCCCGGTTTCCCCGCTGTGGAGGTCAAGGAAGCCGGTCGGCGGCTCGCGGAACACCACCGCATTGATGGATTTTTCCGCCCCGTCCGTCATCACCTTCATCCCCGAGGTATGGGCAAATATCACCCCGGAGGAAACTGCGCCGATTTCCTCACAGAACCGCTCCTTTTCCTCCGCATCCACGGAGTCAAGGAAGGTTACCCTAGCGTCAAACAGGTCAATCTCCTCATATTGCCGTTCGGCAATCGGGTTGATGCTGTCCTTGATGCCAAAGCCCGTCAGCAAAAGGGCAGTACACCCGCCGATGCCGAGAATCATCATAAACAGCCGCTTTTTGTAGCGCACGATATTCCGGATTGAAACCTTATGCAGAAAAGGAATCCGCCGCCAGAGAAATCCCACGCGTTCCAGGAGAATCCGTTTGCCGGCACCCGGTGCCTTGGGACGTAGGAGCTGTGCGCTGGTCTCCCGTAAATCCCGGTGACAAACCAACCAGGTGGCACCGAGCGCGCAGAACAGATAAATTGCCGTACAAAGGGCAAACAAGCCGAAATCCAGCACAAACGCAACCGGGCGTTGCACCGAATACATAATATGATACACCTGCCAGAGTGCCATCGGCATAAAGCGGGAGCCGAGCAGGAACCCGGCAATACAGCCAAGCAGGGACGCACTCCCCGCGTAAAAGAGGTACTGCCCCACAATCGCCCCTTCCCCGTAGCCAAGGGCCTTCAGCACGCCGTTTTCGGTGCGCTGTTCCCCGACCATACGGGTCATCGTGGTGATGCAGACCAGAGCCGCCACCAAAAAGAAGAACAGCGGAAAAACCCTGGAAACGCCCGAAACAATAGAGGTGTCGCTCTCAAAGCTGACGTACCCCACGTTGGCTTCCCGGTCAAGCGCAAAGGTGGTAGCGGGCGCGATGGCGGACAGCCGTTCCTCTGCCGCGTCCAACTCCGCTTTGCCGCGGGTTACCTCGTCCCATGCCGTATTCCACTCCTCGTACCCTTCGGAAAGTGCGGTCTGCGCCGCCTCCAGCTCCGCCTTGCCGGCATTGATTTCGGCTTGCGCCGCGTCCAATTGCGGGCGCATCACCTCATACTGTGGAGTACCCTCCAGTGCCGCGCG
>CAKSPL010000140.1 GCA_934481325.1 uncultured Eubacteriales bacterium
TGCCTGCCGCACGGCAATCTTCTCCCGCCGAGGTCCGGCGGATACCTCCCGCTATGCTCGCGCAAGCTCCGTCAGGGGGGCGGCCATAACAATCACGGGCGCAAACGCCCCGCCGCCCGGCACAAAGAACCGTTACACAGCAAGCGTCCATACTCGTTTTCTTTGCAGAAGCAGGCGCAAAGAAAGCTATAAAAGAAACGCGAGAGCCTATTAGCCCCACCGCAGGTGGTGGTGTGTGAGTCGGAATGTCAGTTCTGTCATTGTAATCATCAGAACCACGAAAACAAGCAAATAGACCGGCATCAACCAAAACCCGAGCGCATTGCCAAGCAACCCGAACAACGGCGGTGCCAGCGTGGTGCCTACATATGCACTCGCCATCTGAATCCCGATAATCGCGCCCGAATTCTCTGCGCCGAAATTCTCCGGCGTGGCGTGAATGATGCAGGGATAAATCGGCGCACACCCTAAGCCCATCACCACAAAGGCAATCACGGCAAGCAGATAAGAGCCGAAAGGCAGGAACAGGCAGACAATCCCGCCCAAAAGAATCCCCGTGCCGAGCCGGATCATATTGCGATCCCCCAGCCGATCCGTCAGAAATCCGCTTACAAACCGCCCCACCGTGATACCGATATAGAACAGTGAAGCAAAGGTTGCCGCCCGCTCCTCCGAAACTCCCCGCACCTGCACGAAATAGGTGCTTGCCCATTGCATCGCCGTGGCTTCCGCGGCACAATAGGCAAAAAAGCCGAGCAACAGACAAGGCACCCCACGGATTTTCAGCGCACCGGACAGTCCCACGCTCCTGCCCTTTTCCTCGCCCGCCGCTTGATTTACCTTCCACACCGGCAGGGTAACCAGCAACAGCACGGCAATCACCAGCTGAATCGCCCCTACAATGCGATATCCGCTTTTCCAGGAAAGATTGGTAAGGGCATAACCCATCACAAACGGGCTGACAACGGTTCCCACTCCCCAAAAGCAATGCAGCCAGCTCATATGCTTTGCCTTGTAGTGCAGTGCCACGTAATTGTTGAGCGCGGCGTCAATCGCCCCCGCCCCCAAGCCGTAAGGCACGGCAAATACAATCAGCATCGCAAACCGGTCGGAAAACGAAAACCCGAATAACGCAATCACGGTCAGAAACACGCTGGCTACCGTTACCACCCGTGTGCCGAATCTGCGGGTCAGTCGGTCGGAAAGCAGACTTGACACAATCGTCCCCCCGGAAATCACCATGGAAACAATGCCCATAAACGGAATCGGAACGCCAAGCTCCGCGTGCATCACAGGCCAGCCGGAGCCAAGGAGCGAATCCGGCAAGCCGAGACTGATAAACGCAAGATAAATCAATGCCAATAAAAAGGAATACATTCCTACTCTCCTTACAGGCGCGCCCGCCTTTTCCCCGGTCAATGCGCGCCATTTTTCCGCCGTTCCCGCCCGGATTTCCCGTTTCCCGCAGGATTTCCGCTATCATAGGAGTTCCACTATCGCAGACTTTCGCTACCGCAGAGTTCTGTTCCCGCGGCGAATCATCGCGGGGGATTTCCCGCTTTCCGTGCCGATTTTCCACCGTCTGCAATCATTCCGTTTCCGCAGTGTTTTTTCACCGCCCACAGCAGGTTCCGTTCCCGCAACGAATCATCGCGGGGGATTTCCCGCTTTCCGTGCCGATTTTCCACCGTCTGCGGCAAGTTTTCACCGTTTGTAACGGTTCTCCGCTTCCCGTGACAGCTCCCGCTGTTTGCGGTAATTTCTCACCGTCCGCGATAGTTTCCGCAACCTGCGGGATTTCTGCTCCGTGATGAATCCTCACGGCGGGATTTCCCGCTCCAGCGGCGGTTTCTCACTACCCGCACTACCCGCCGTGGGTTCCGTTTCCGCGTCGGTTTCTCACCGCCCGCGCCCCGGCTCCTTGCGAAAATTTCCCGCTACCTGTGCCGGGTTCCATCTTCGTGGCGGTTTCCCGCATCTGCGGCAAGTTCCCGCCGCCTGTGGCGATTCCGCACTTCTTGCGGCGGCTCCCCGCTACCTGTGCCGAGTTTCATTCCGCAACGATTTTCTCTGCTCCGGCGGTTTTCCACCACCTGCGCCCCGGCTCCTTGCGAAAGTTCCCCGCCGCCTGCGGCGGCTTCCCCATTTTTCGCAACAATTTTCCGTTTTCCGCGGAAAATTGCCATTTCCGGGGGATTCATCGCGTCGATTATAGCACGGCAACCCGCCGCTGTCAACAAAAAAAATCCACCGCCCGGCGGTGGATTTTTTCGTTTGAATTATGCCGTCATCGGCTGATTTTTCAGGTCGTCATAGAACGCAGCGTTTGCGGCATTCATATAGGCGGACACCCACAGGGTACCGACCCCGAGGCACAGCGAACCGACGATGATCCATCCGATAAAGCTGAATTGCAGGCAGAAATACTCCCATTTATGCCCGTTCATCATCTTGCGGCTCTCGGTAATGCAGGTGTTGGCATCATACTCCGGATGCTCCAACGCAATGTAATACGCCTGAGAATAGGAAATTGCCTTGATGATTCCGGGGATCACAAAAAGCAGGGACCAAAGGAAGGTAAACAGCGCGGTCAGCACGCCAACCAAAATATTGGTGGCAACCGAACCGCGGAACCCGTCAAGCAGAGGCTCGAGCTTGTTTTTCTTTTCGGTTCTCCGCACCAGGTGGAGCGTGTAGGAAGTAACCCCCATCATAATGGGCCCCGAAAGAACCAATGCGGCAATCACGGGAATCACGTTGAGCGCGCCCAGAATCGCACCGGATACCAGAACCACCAGAACCATCAGGAGCCAGGTGTTGCCGAAGATGTTGCCGTCCAATGCCTCGCGTGCGCGGCGGCGATATTCAGAACAGGTTTGCATACAAAAAACCTCCTTTCGGTTTTCGTTCATAGCATATCATTTTATGAATGATATGTCAATAGTCTTTTCAAAATTTCTTAAAAATGATTTTTTCAAAAAAACACCTGCGGGAGCATAATTCCCGCAGGTGCAAAAAAATTCCAATCTTTAACTATGTATATTCTTGTTTTATGAATGAATATTCCAATTCTATATGAATATTTTTTGTAAAATTCCAAAATCAGGCGTTTTGCACCACCTTAACGGTTTCAATCACCACAGGCTCAGTCGGCACATCCTGCATATACCAACCGTAATTTCCGGTTCTCACATCGGCAATTTTATCAATCACATCCTCGCCTTCCACCACCTTGCCAAAGCCCGCATACTGTCCGTCCAGGTGCGGTGCGTCCGCGTGCATCACGAAAAACTGAGAGGAGGCGGAGTTCGGGTCGCTCGTGCGCGCCATCGAAAGCACCCCGCGCTTGTGGCGAAGCGTGTTCTGCCGGAATCCGTTGGCGGCAAACTCCCCGCGGATGGCCCCCGCGTCCCGCTCCTGCATATTTTCGTCATACCCGCCGCCTTGCAGCATAAAGCCCTTGATTACACGGTGAAAAATCAGCCCGTCAAAAAAGTTTTTCTCCGCAAGTGCCACAAAGTTGGCAACCGTTAAGGGTGCCATCTCGGGGTACAGCTCGGCTTTCATCGTGCCGAAGTTTTTTACTTTGATTTCAACAATCGGATGATTCATCATTTTTACCTCTTTCTGTTTTGCCAAAGGAAGCCTTTTCGCCATTCCTTTGGATTTTTCAAAAATTTTTATACAGGGATGCTCATCGGGGCAACCCCGCCCAAACACCCGTAGAAGCTGGCGCACACCACTCCTGCCGCAAGCGACCCGCCATGGGCGCAAAAAAAGCGGACAAAGAAACGCTAAGGAGAAACGCGCCAGAGGAAACTTTTTTCAAAAAGTTTCCTCTGGACTCCTTCCAAAATCTTTACACGGCTGATGCCAAACTTTGAGTGCGTAAAACCAAGGTGCGGCGAGAGCGTGTAGCCCCCGCCAAAGGCGGAGTTCGCAGGTGGCTCTGGACTCCTTCCAAAATCTTTACACGGCTGATGCCAAACTTTGGGTGTGTGTACCCAAAGTAACGCGTCAGCCTATTAGCCCCACCGCAGGTGGCGCA
>CAKSPL010000141.1 GCA_934481325.1 uncultured Eubacteriales bacterium
CCCGCGGATTTTGTCGTATTCCAGTATGGAAACGGTTCTGTCCTGTAATTGCATAGTTCCTCGTTTTCTATTTTCTGCGGCGTAATGCCTGCAGTCTTTTGTAATTTTCCAGCGTGTCAAAGCCTCGTTCCAGGTGATGTAAAAGGTACTTTTCCGCCGCGGAGGAGAACGCCTCCATCTCCTCCCTGCCTTTCAGTTCAAAAGCAAAAATCCGTTTCGCATCGGTATGAACCACAAAGGAAAGCGCACGGAGTGCCGAATACGGAAGCGGGAGCAGAACCGAGCGTTGCCCCAGCTCGTCCACCTCCGGGGGCGGTGCGATGGCGGCGGCACGGCGAAGGCAGGGGACACAGACGGCTCCCCCGCCCATCACGTCCAGATACGCGCGCCCGCCGATTGCCTCCCCGCACCGGATGCAGTAATCCAGCTCCGGGCAAAATCCCGCCACCACGGCGGCACGCATCTCAAACGCGCCCTTCACGCGGGCGTTATCCTCGGTGGAGGAGAGCTTATAAAGGGTATTGAGCGTCAGCGGCAGAATCTCACCCGCCGGCTCCCGTTCGTCAGACAATTCCGCCGCAACTTCGCAGAAATACGCGGCAAGAAACATTTTGTCCATATCGTAGCGAAGCCCGGGGAAGGTCTCTATCGCGGTGGCGGAGCGCACCCATTTGACGCCGCCCCGCTCGTAAAACTCCATATTGCTCCACACAAACGGTTCCCCGGCGGCAAGCTCGTGCCGTTTCATCGAATGTGCGCCCTTGGAAATGGCGTAAAACTTTCCGAAATCCGCCGCCAGCACCGTAAGCAGTTTGTCGTTCTCCCCCCGGTCAACGGCGCGCAGAATCAGCGCGTCCGTGCTGAAATGCTGCATTTACTTTTCCTCTTTGTAGCCGAAATTGCCGACTGCGGCGCGGCTCTCGCGCCAGTTTTCCTTGACCTTGACCCACAGATTGAGGTAGACCTTGGTACCGAACAGCTTTTCCAGATCCGCGCGGGCATAGGAGCCGACCAGTTTCAGTTCCGCCCCGTTTTTGCCCACGATGATGCCCTTATGGGAGGCTTTTTCACAGAAAATTTCGGCCCGGATGCGGATGAGCGTCCCCTCATCCTTAAATTCCTCAATGACCACGGCAACGCCGTGCGGCACCTCCTTGTCCAGGGTGCGAAGCAGCTTTTCGCGGATAATCTCCGCCGCCATCGCACGCTCCGGCTGGTCGGTAATCATATCCTCCGGGAAGAACCATTCTCCCTCCGGCAGGCACCTGCCGCACTCCTCCAATACATCGTGTACCTGCCGTCCGTTTTTCGCCGAAAGCGGCACCACCGCGGCAAAATCGTGTACGGCGGCGTACTTCCGGATGGTTTCGGCAATGGTTTCGGCACGGTAAAGATCGGTCTTGTTGAGGGCCAATACCGCGGGGGTGCCGGATTTTTTGAGGTAGTCAATCACATTTTTCTCCACCGAGGTCATTTCACGCCCCGCGTCCGCCATCAGCACCACGCAGTCCGCCTCCTGAAGGGAGGACTTTGCCGCCTCCACCATATAGGTGCCGAGGTCGTTCTGCGGGGTATGGATGCCGGGGGTATCGATAAACACAAACTGATTTTCGCCTTTGGTGAGAATCCCCAGAATGCGATTGCGCGTGGTCTGCGGTTTGTTTGACACAATGGCGATTTTTTCGCCGAGCAGGGCGTTAAGCAGGGTGCTTTTGCCCACGTTGGGTCGCCCGACGATGGCGATGTATCCGGTTTTTTTCATTTTGACTCTCCTTTATCCGGGCAGGCTACGGCAAGCCCCATACCGTTTACGATTTCGGTCTGACGGCGGCGCATATCCAAATCCTCTTCCTCGCTGTTGATATGATCATAACCCAGCAGATGCAGGGTGGAATGTACCGTAAGGAATGCGCACTCACGCTCAAAGCTGTGCCCAAACTCCTCTGCCTGCGCACGGCAACGCTCCAACGACAGCACAATATCGCCGAGCATATGCTCAAACTCCGCGCCGCCTCCGCCGTCCTCAAACAGCGGGAAGGAAAGCACGTCGGTCGGTGCGTCCACCTGCCGGAAACGGCGGTTGAGCGTGCGGATTCCTTCGTCGTCGGTAAAGGTGACCGACACCTCGGCGCGCCCGGTCACGTGCTCATAGGCAAGCGTTGCCAGCACCGCGCGGCGCACCAACATTTTCAGGCGATAGGTCACGGTCACTTTTTCCTGCTCGTCCGCAAAATAGATTTTCAGCTTCATCTGTTCCCTCGTTTCGGCGCGTTTTTTGCGCGTTCATTCTCGTATTTTTCATATGCCGCGATGATTTTCTGCACCAGCTGATGGCGCACCACGTCCCGCCCCGTAAAGGTATGCACCGCAATGTCCGGCACGCCGGCAAGAATTTTCACCGCCACGGCAAGTCCGCTTTTCTGCCCGTCCGGAAGGTCTGTCTGCGTGAGATCCCCCGTGACCACCGCCTTGGAATTGAAGCCGAGGCGCGTGAGAAACATCTTCATCTGCTCCGGCGTAGCGTTCTGCGCCTCGTCCAGAATGATAAAGGAATCATCCAGCGTGCGCCCGCGCATATAAGCAAGCGGTGCCACCTCGATAACCTGTTTTTCTACCAGCTTTGCGTAGTTTTCCGCGCCCATCATCTCATACAGCGCGTCGTACAGCGGGCGCAGATAAGGGTCGATTTTGCTTTGCAGATCCCCCGGCAGAAAGCCCAGCTTTTCTCCGGCTTCAATCGCCGGGCGGGTCAGCACGATGCGGCTGACCTCCTTGGCGCGCAGAGCCTTAACCGCCATCGCCACGGCAAGAAAGGTCTTGCCCGTGCCGGCAGGTCCCACACCGAACACCACCGTGTTTTTCCGGATTGCCTCCACATATTTTTTCTGCCCCACGGTTTTCGCCTTTACGGGCTTTCCGCGGGAGGTCAGGCACAGGGTGCTGTCATCCAGCTCGGTCAGTGCTTCGCCCTGCCCGTCACGGATCATACCGATCAGGTACGCCACGCGCTGTTCGGAGATGTCCTCTCCGTCCCCCGCTTCCTCGGCAAGGCGTTTCAGCACCTCGGCGGCAAGCCGCACCGCCTCCGGCGAATGCCCGGTGACCTGCACCGCATCACCCGTGCTTTCCGAGCGATTGCGCAGCTCCACGTCAAACGCCGCCTCAATCGTCCGCGCGTGCGCATCACAGATTCCGAACACGGCGGCAGTGATTTCACTGCTTCCCATTCTGATGATTTCTTCGTTCATATTCATCCTCATATCCAGGGATTTCTCCGCCCTTTTGTCAGTCCGATACCGTAAACTCCGAAAGAACGGCGATATTTTCTTCCATCGTGACCGTGCAATGAAGGGTAATGCCCTCCTCGCTTACCGTCACCTCGGTGGTGGTTGCCAGCACCGTACCGTCCGCGGCAAGCCCGGCAAGAGCCGCCGCAAGCTCACTTCGGGCAAGCTCCAGTGCCTCACCCGGTGTGCGTTGCGCCGCGGTATTCGTGTAATACACACTGCGTGTGTCCATCCAACCGACGGGTAACGCGCGCCCGCCCGGTAATATCCACAGGTTATTATTTATAATTATATCACAGTTATCCGTTACATTTCCAGTGGTTTTCAAAAGTTTTTGGCACTTTCCGAAAAAAATCAGCGTCACCTCCCGCCCCGCACGCGGCAAAGGAGTGCGAATCTCATAACGGTACGGCACATTTACCGTGATTTCGCGTTCGGTTTTTGCCAGCACCTGCCCTGCCGCACGGGTCACGCGCGTTCCGTTGTTTTCACTGCCGATGAGTCCGCTTGCCAATATCTGCCCCGCGCGCACAATCTCGCCCTCCCGCACCAGGCACTGCCCTTCAAATACCAGCGGCAGGGTGATTACACCGTCCTTTGCCGCCACCAGATGCGCAGGGGCGGGAGCTGTGTCGGGCGGGGTGGTTTGGGATTCCCGCACCTGCACCCGCGCCACGGTGCCGCGCAGGTTGACCTTCACATACGAAAGGCGCGAATCGGCAAGGCGCAATTCCCC
>CAKSPL010000142.1 GCA_934481325.1 uncultured Eubacteriales bacterium
TCCCGGAATGCCTGATTTTCTCAGGCATTCCGGGATTTCCGTTTGTTTATGCGGGTTTCCTGCCTTTTTGATTTGCCTTTTCCACCGGAAAAACCTGACGCATTTTGTAAAATTGTTTCCGAAAACGGAGTTTTAACGGATGCAACGCGAACGCAACGGATGCAACACGAACGCAACGGATGCAACACGAATACAACGCGAAAAGAGCCTCCGAATTTTTCGGAGGCTCTTTTTTTGCCGACAGGCACCTGTGCCGATTTTTCGAGACAGAAGGCTCAGCCCTTTGCCCGATTAATCAGCTCCTGCTTTTTGGCTTTGAGGTCGTTTTCCGCCTTTTCGATGTCGGCTTTGTGCGCGGCTTCAAATTCGGCAAAAAAGTTGTTCTTTGCTTGGTTAATCTTGTTTTCCGTATTCTGCGCCTCGGCAGTCAGCTTTTCGGTAATTTCCGCCGGGAAGTTTGCCTCCAGCTCTTTCAGTTTGGCCTCGTATTGGCGGAGAACCGCAACGGTTTTTTCCAAAAGCGCATTGGCGGCGGCACCCGCGCTTTCCACAGCCGCCAGTGCCTTGTTGTAATTTTCTTCGCTGAGCCGGAAGGAAGCACTGATTTCGGCATACTTTTCATCGTCCACTTTCACACTCAGCACCAGTTTTTTCTCTTTGAGCAGCTCCTCTTTGGCATCGCGCAACCGGGAAAGTGCTTTCTGATACTCCGAATCAGGTGAAAACAGTTGGTTATAACGCAGGTTGTCCAGCTCGGTAATGGCATTCCCGTAAGCGACAAGCGCGGTTTTATAGCCGGAAAGAAGAACCTGATACAGGTCGTTCATTCCGCTGATGGCGTCCGCGGTTGCCTGCTTTTCGACAAAGGAAATCCGGTAGTCCTTGGCACGGTAATATGCCGCGCGCATTTCAGCAGTCAGCAGCTCGGCGGTTTCCACGCGCCCCGCGGCAAGAGCCGCCATCAGCTGTTGCTCGGTCATTTCCTTGACTTCATCCTCGGTGAAAATGCCGTCGTCTACCACGATTTTACGCAATTCCTCCAGCGCTTTTGCCTGTGCGGCTTTTACCGTGGCGGTAATTTTATTGTCTTTGAGAAATTTTTCGGTTTTTTCCTTGACGGTATTGCGGAGCTGTTCGGCATATTCCGAATTTCCGGAAACCGAAACCGTAACCGTTTGTGCCTCGTCGGTTTCTTTGACGCTGATTTCGCCTTTCACCAGATAGCCGGTGTCCGTGGCAAGCTGTAACACCAGCTCGGTTGCTTCCTCCGGGGTTTTACCGACAAATGCCTCGCCCGCAATCAGAATACTGCCGTCATCATTGAGGGCGGTTACGGAAACCACTTTGTTCTGATCGTCTACCATAAATTCCACGCTTGGATTGATGTCTACGGTGACGCGGGTAAAGGTGCCTTCCTCCGGTTTTGCGGCTTTCTTGCAGGAAGAAAGCGGGAGTGCAATGCCAATCAGCACGCACAGACAAAGCGCAAGGGATAAAAATCTTGATTTCATTATTATTCCTCCTTGTGTTTTTTCGGGGGCTACCCCATTTCAGTATAACATAAACCCTGCAAAAAAGGAAGCACATTTTTCGCAAAAGTGTATATTTTTATTTGAAAACTAAGGGACTCTGCCGGCAGAGTCCCTTATATGATAGCTATATAAAATAATGTAGGAATCCGATGTAAGCGCAACTCGGTTGGTTCCGAGCCCGGTGCGTCTCGCCAGTTCGGCGCGTCTCGCCGCCCCGGTGCTGTTGCCGGCATTCAATTGCGCGCCGTGTCCCGCTCAATTCCCGCGCGGTGCGATTCGCCCGATTTCCGTGTGTCGGCGATTTGCCCGATTTCCTATGTTACGCTCGGTTCCGGTTTCCGTTTGCTGTAATCGGTATGAATCCGGCGTGCTGTGGTCACACGCCGATTTCTTCATAAATTTCAAGCAGGCGTTCTTCTGCGGCTTCCCGACGGGCGTCCAGTTCTGTGGCTTTTTTGTAATCGCTTGCCGCTTCGCCGTAAAGCTGCTGCTGGATTTCATCCAATTCGGCCTCCAGTGCCGCGGCTTCCTTTTTCAGGCGTTCGCGCCGCGCGGCTTCCTTCCTTGCCTTTGCCGCATCCTCCTTCCTTGCCAGGTACTGCACCTTGTTTTCGCTTACCGTTTCGGGGGATTTTTCAGAGTCAGGGAAGCCCGAAACCTCCCTTGACTTTCGGTCGGCAAGGTACTCGCGGTAGCCCTCGCCCTTTCTTGTGACAGGGAAAAGCGTGCCGGAGCCGCCCGGAGTCAGGGAAAGGATGCGGGTGGCAAGCTTGTCAATCAGATATCGGTCGTGCGAAACGGCAAGAATCGTGCCGTCAAATGCCGAAAGCGCGCTTTCCAGTGCCTCGCGGGAGTCAATGTCCAGGTGGTTGGTCGGTTCGTCCAGCACCAGCAGGTTCACCTTGGAGAGCATCAGCTTTGCCAGCGTGAGCCGTGCCCGCTCTCCTCCCGAGAGAACCGCCACCGTACGGAATACATCGTCCCCCACAAAGCGGAACAGAGCCAATGTGTTTCTCACCTCGGTTTCGGTCAGATTCGGATAGGCGTTGTGCAGTTCCTCAAATACCGTGTTTTCCGGTGTAAGGTTCTGGTTTTCCTGGTCATAATAGCCGACCTGAAGATTGTACCCCTCCGAAACCCTGCCCGCAGTGGGGGCAAGCCTTCTCAACAGAATTTTCAGCAGGGTGGATTTTCCGCAACCGTTGGGTCCCACGATGAACATCCGCTCGCCCGATTTCAGCAGAAAATTCACATCCCGGAAAAGCACCTTGCTTCCAATACCTCGTTGCCGCTGGCGATTGCCTCGCCAAACCGCATCCGGATTGCCTTCGGTGCCTCGCGCGGTTTTTCCAGCCTTTCCATTTTGGCAAGCAGCTTCAGGCGTGACTCCGCCGCGATGATGTTGCGCTCACGGTTGAAGGCGCGTTGTTGAGCGATGTATGCCTCCTGCCGCGCAATCTCCTTTTGCTGATCCTTGTAGTGTTTTTCGGCAAGCTCCCTGTCAATGCGGCGTTGTTCCACCGTTGCGGTGTAGCCGCCGTGATAGAGCTTTGCCGCGCCGTATTCCAGTGCCAGGGTTTTATTGGTCACCCGGTCGAGAAAATAGCGGTCGTGCGAGATTACCAGCACGCACCCGCGATACTGACAGAGAAAATTTTCCAGCCAACCCATTGTTTCAATGTCCAAATGGTTGGTCGGCTCGTCCAGGAGCAACACATCCGGCTCCCGGCAAAGCTGGCGGCAAAGTGCAAGCCGCGTGCGCTGACCGCCCGAAAGGGTGGAGAGCGGGCGGTGCATTGCCTCTCCGTCAAAGCCCATCCGTGTCAGCATTCCTGCCGCGCGGGAACGGAATTCCAGTCCGCCGTCCCGCTCAAATTTCTGCCGCAGGTTTTCATATGCCGTGTTCAATTCCGCCGTGCCGCCGCCCGCGTGCAGGATTTCTTCCATTTCCAGCAACTTGCGTTCGGTGGCAAGCAATTCGGGAAAGCCGGAAATCAGAAAGGAAAGCGGTGTGTTGCCACTCTCGGTTTCCCGGGTGCTTTCTTCCAGAAACGCATCGTTTTGCCGCAGGATTCCGATGCTTTTGCCGCCGGAAAGAAAAACCGAGCCGCTGTCCGGCGTCAGTTCTCCCATCAGCACCCGGAAAAGGGTGGACTTGCCGCACCCGTTGACTCCCACAAGCCCCATCCGGTCATTTTCCTGCAAGGAGAAGGAAATGTGAGAGAGGATGACGCGGGTGCCAAAGGACACCGAAATATCGGTTGCGCTGAGAGCGATCATATTTCCTCCTTCCGGCGGTGGGTGTTGACGACAGCCGCACCGCGCAATGCTATACTGAAAAGCGGCGGAAACACGCGGGGGTGTTCCTGCCGCCAAAACAAACATATTATATAAAAATTCTGACGGTTTGTCAAGAGGAAAGGAGGAGAGATGTGCAGCATTTGCGGAAGGATGTATTGCCCGGGC
>CAKSPL010000143.1 GCA_934481325.1 uncultured Eubacteriales bacterium
AACAGCACTACAGCATTTATGCCGACAAAAATTATGCAAAATGGTATTTGGAATGTGCAAACCAAAACAATTATGAAGCTTATGAAAAATATTTCATCCGCAATGTACGTACCGGATTGTACCTGGATATTGTAGAAGCCGGAGAAACAAACAATACACTTGCTCACGCCCGATCCCTGATCGGAGCAGAGAATACACAATTCCGCAAAATCGACGGCACAGAAGAAAACACTTTTCAAATCGCCCCGATGCACAATCCGCAATTCCGCTTCACGTTCAATACGGTCAATCGACTTGTGATTTGCTCGGAAGGCACAAACGATCAGTTTTTCAGAGAGGAAGCTGTCGGTACAGATGCACTTGGACGAACCACCTATCGGCTCAAAACTTCCGGCTCCGGATATACTCGCTATCTGAATATCGGAGAACAGATGGGAGATGTTCCGGGCTATCAGTATGTAATAAGTGGAACCGATGCTGACGACCTGTGGGTATTTGAGCCTGTTTATTTCGATGTTCCAACGGTTTCTCGGTTGGAAACAAACCAAACGGCATCATCTACCGTTGCCGGAAACGGAAACAAAACAATTCTGACTTATCAATCCACCAGACTTTCCAGATATAAGCTGGAAATCAATACGGAATTTCTCCATCCCGTTTCCGTTACTGTCTATGACAATGTAACAGGAGCGGAACCTGCTTATTGCTTCCTCAATGATGAGTATGCATTTTCCTCCTTCTATGATGTTTTCTTTGAGGCAGGACACCTTTACTACATTGAGGTGGAAGGATTAGGCGAAACCGTTGCACCGTTTTCCGTCAGAGTTCGGCAATTCACCGCGACCTTTCATAGTAACAACCGGGATAGCGATTCGGAGCCCTTGGAAGCTGACCAGTGTATCATAAATCTCGCCAATTTCTCCGCTAGAATGAACTGGTATATTACCGCAAAAACAGGAATGACCGTCAGTCGGGCAAAAACGGAAACAAACGCCCTGACAGGCGCAAGAGATTTTGATTCCGAAATATTTATTTACAAGGGACATGGCACAGCCGGAAAAATTGCATATGAGGCGTCAGATGTCTCCGGTTGTTTTTCCTCCAATCAATTACCGGAAATGAGTCATTGTGAGCTTGCGATTTTTGCGTCATGCTTTAGTGGCACTCCTGCGTCCGACAGCCGTTCTATGGTTCAACAAAGCATTCGTATGGGTGCAAAAACTGCAATTGGCTGGAGCGATGAAATCGGTGATGCCAGCGGTGCTAAATTCTTGAATCGGTTTCTCTCGGCAATCTATTCGGGATATTCTATTGACCAAGCAGTACAGTTTGCCATAGTTTCCGAGGTATATACGAAAGTCAATTCTGTAATTACCGCCGTTTGCGTAGAAGGGGACAAAAACCACGCCCTTTTCCCCAGAGGCTATTCCCACACTGTTGAGAATAACCTCAACATCGGCGATGCTGCTATGATGCAAAATACAGCCATTGCATCCAAGAGCAATTATACTTTAGTAGCATATAACGAGAGTTGCGGCATCAAACTGTATACTCGAATGATCAACGGAATCCCCAGTGACGATTTCTATTTAGACTTTTTTGACAGTAACGGCACCTATACCGGAAGCTGGAAATCCCCCAATACACTGAGTGAACAAACGATTGCGGCTTTGCAAACCGCAAATGCCAATACCTCGAACAAAGCTACCGATACAGAAAAGGAAAATCTTGTTTACACCTGTCAAAACGGAATTTGGCAATTAAGCACAAGAGAAGATATGAGCAAGTAATTTCCGCCCCGCAAATCATTTTTTATCACCAAAGGAGGAGTTCGGATGAAGGTGAAAAGGAAGAAGACGATCGTTTTGTACTCAGTGGTTGCACTCATTCTGATCGCCGCTACGCTGATTACAACATTTTGCATTGAATTTGGCGGAAAAGGAAAAGCGCGAACTATGCACCGTGCCTTCCCCCTACTCCCCGCACAAAAAAGCGATGAATTTCTCCCGGAGCCGGATCGGATCATATACAAAAGCGATAGGAACCACAAGCTTACCAAGGAAGATCAAGAAGCTCTTTATCACGCGATACTTGGAGTTTGCCAAACATTTGACTATGTAGATATTGCCACTACACTGCTCCAGGACGTGTACACGCAAAATCTGATTTCCAAATATGGTGCTTTGGAATTTCGGTATGACCGAAAACAAAGTTGCACCAATGCGCCGAAAGTCTGGGGCGGCTCAAAAAAATACGATGCCGCTTGGATCATCCCGGCAGAAGGCTGTCCGATCCTGGTTCGGGTACAAAATGGGAAACCGCAGTGCTATCCCTTTGAGCTTTGCTCAGGTGGGATGGAAGATGCTTTGGCAGCATTGACCGTATATCGCGAAACGGTAAAGAATGTTTTTGCAAATACCGATTTTGACGGTCCGGAATGGACGCAATAATCGTTGCCCGCGGGCAACGGCGGGAAACGAATATTCCGCCGTGCAGATCGGGAAGCGATGCCGTTTCGAACCAAACCGGAATTTGATACGGTCTTCGTCCTCCTGCGGGACAGCAACCTGAATTTGCTGTTTACAAAGGGCGGAAAATTTCGTCACAAATACTTTTGCAAAAAGGAAAATCTTGTTTACACCTGTCAAAACGGAATTTGGCAATTAAATACAAGAGAAGATATGAGCAAGTAATTTCCGCCCCGCAAATCATTTTTTATCACCAAAGGAGGAGTTCGGATGAAAGCGAAACGAAAAAAGAGAGTCATTTTATGTTCAGTGGTTGCAGCAGTTTTGCTGTTGGCAACTCTCTTTACCGTATGGTGGCGGGTACCGTTCTTATTTCACCGTGCCGAGAAGGGCAGCGAGAAGGTGACCGCCACGGTGCTTCCGCCATTGCCGGAATCCGTGGTGTACACGCGTTATTTTACACATCGGTTCAAAGAGGATGATGCGCAAAAGCTGATCGGGGCGTACACGGCACTGTTTGCGGAATGGAAATATTCCAACACCTGCAAATGCACCCCCTCCTCCTATGAAATGCTTCGGGAAATCCGCAAATACGGCGCGCTGGAATTCCGGTATTCCGCCGTGCAGATCGGGGAGTCACTGCCGATCAACTCCCACCCGGAATTTGACACAGTTTTCGTTCTCCTGCGCAACGGTGACCCGAAAATTCTGTTTGCCAAAGACGGTCAGTTTATCCACGCATTCTATGATGCCGGCGGATTTTCCGACGAGGCACTTGCAGCGTACCGGGCGACCTTGAAAGAGGTATTTTCCTCTTATCATTTCTACACCCAACAGTGGCTTCACGAGTCATAACGGGAACCCCCGCCGGAGTATTCCGGCGGGGGATTTTTCACAAACAGCGGGGTTACGCATTTTTCGGCAAATCGGAGTTGCTTTTCAGATACAGCTTCCGGATGCCGCAGGAAAAGCAAAGCACCGGACCCAGCACCGCGCCGACCGCCGCCTGCAAAATCTGATACGGCAGCTTGACCAACCACGCGCCGGGCTTTCCGTAGAAAAACTCCCTGCCCACGGAGTAACCGACCACCATAATCACCGCGCCCGCCGTGACCCCGAGAATTGCGGCAATTTTCGGATGCCGGCGGAAGGTGTAGTGGGAAATCAGCGAGATGACCAGTCCCTGAATCCCGCGCGTGACCAATGAAACGTACATTGCGGCGGGGTAAAAGATGACGTCCCCGAGAAATGCCCCGGCACCCGCGGCAGCCATTGCCCAAACGGGACCCAGCAAAATCGAGGCAAGGCAGATTACCACGTCGTTGAGGTAAAAATGCCCGCCCGGCACGGGAACACTGAAAGAACTGAGCGCAATAATCATTGCCGTAAAAATCGCCGCGTAGCACATCCGGCGGATCGTCAGAGAATAACCGGTTTTCAAAAAAATCCCTCCCAAAACGGAATGAATCTATTATACACCGGCTTTGGTCTTTATGAAATATCCAAAACGAAGTAATTTTATAATAC
>CAKSPL010000144.1 GCA_934481325.1 uncultured Eubacteriales bacterium
CTTTGCCCCTTTCACAGTGAAAAATCCCCGTCGTTTACGGTATTTCCCGCAACGCGCAGCTTTTATTGCTTCGGTTGCGGCGCGGGCGGCGACGTGGTGACCTTTATTCAGAAAATCGAAAATCTGGACTACGTCGGTGCACTGGAATTTCTTGCCGCCCGCGCGGGGATTACCATCCCGCACGACAGTCGCCCCGGGGAGCGCGAGGTGCTTTCCCGCCGGCGCGTGTATGAAATGAACCTGGAAGCGGCAAAATTCTTCCGTGCCTGCCTTTTTGACCCGGCAATCGGGGGAGAGGGGATGGCATATCTTACCGAAAAACGGCGGTTGCCGCTGTCGGTAATCCGGCATTTCGGGCTTGGCTTTGCGCCGAACGATTTCGGCACGCTGACCCGGTATATGCGGGAGAAGGGCTATTCCGAGGAGGAGCTGACTGCGGGCTTCCTTTGCGGGAGATCGCAGAAAACGGGACGGCTGTTCGACCTGTTCCGCAATCGGGTGATGTTTCCCGTTATCGATACCACGGGCAATATCGTGGCGTTTGGCGGACGGGTGATGGATGACAGCAAGCCGAAATACCTCAACTCGTCCGACACTCCCGGCTTCAAAAAGAGCCGTGTGCTGTTCGGGCTGAATTTTGCCAAAAATTCCTGCGCGGAACGCCTGATTCTGTGTGAGGGGTATATGGATACCATCGCCATTCAGGCGGCGGGCTTTGAAAACGCGGTTGCCACGCTCGGCACGGCAATCACCCCCGAGCACGCGCGGATGCTTGCCCGTTATACCAAGCAGGTCGTAATCAACTATGACAGTGACGAGGCAGGGCAGAAAGCGGCAAACAAGGCGATGCGCCTGTTGGACGAGGTCGGATTGGACGTGCGCGTGCTCAAACTGACGGGTGCCAAGGACGCGGACGAGTACATTCATAAATTCGGCGCGGACGCTTTCCGCAAAATGCTCGGCGACAGCCGCCTGCCGTTTGACTTTCAGATGGAGGCGATTCTTTCCCGCAATAATCCCGACACCACGGACGGAAAAATCCGCTGTGCAAGGGAGCTTGTGGCGGTGATTGCCGCCGTGCCGTCGGCGGTGGAGCGCGAATTGTACCTGAAAAAAGCAGGGGAGCGGCTCGGGCTTTCCCCCTCGGTGCTTGCCGGGGATACGGAACGCCTGCGCGTGAAAATGAGAAAAGAATACCGGCAAAAGGAAAGCCGCGAGGTGCGCCTTTCTGCGCGGAATTTCGGGGACAGAGTCAACCCGGATGCGGCAAAAAATCCGGCGGCGGCGGCAGCGGAAAATACGGTTCTCGGATTGCTTTTGCTTTACCCGGAGTACCGGGAAAAGGTGGCGGCGGGAGAACTTGCGCTGACGGCACAGGATTTTCTCACCGATTTCGGGCGGCGGGCATTTCTTGCCGTAACCGAGCTTGTGCGCTCGAATGCGGGCTTTGATTTTACCCTGCTCGGGGAAAAGCTGTCCCCGGACGAAATGGGACGCCTGGTGCGATTGCAGGAGGATCGGCGTGCGCTTTCGGATAATTCCGAGGCGGTGCTTCGCGCCGCGGCGGATTTTCTGCACGAGAGTGCCGGGCGTGAAAAGGAAAAGGGCGATGTTGCCGCAATGCTGGCAAGGCGGCGTGCCGCGGCAAAAAAGAATACGGAAAACGGATAAGGAGAACATAAAGGATATGAAAAAAACCGTACACGAGCTGGAAAAGGAAGAATTGAGCGCAACGCACGAGGCGGAGGATGCCGCGGCAGAGGATATTGCGGAGGACAGGGACCCGGAGGAAGCCAAGGTTGATATGAACGACCTGATTGAAAAGAGCAAAAAGGGTGCGCTGTCTCAGACCGACCTTGACGAAGCCATCGAAAGTATGGATTACGACATCGACGGAATCGACAAAATCGATAAGCTCTATGAGGCGTTTGAGGATAACGGCGTCTCCCTGCCCGACGGAATTTCCGCCTCCGAGATGAACGAGATCGAGAGCGAGGTAGAGCATTTCGGTGCCGGCGAAAATATGGAACGGATGCTGGAGCAGGAGGGGCTTGCCATTGACGACCCGGTGCGGATGTACCTCAAGGAGATCGGCAAGGTGCCGTTGCTCACGCCCGAGCGCGAAAAAGTGTTGGCGGAGCGTATGGTGGCAGGCGATGAGGATGCGAAAAACGAGCTGGTGGAGGCAAACCTGCGGTTGGTGGTCAGCATTGCCAAGCGTTACGTCGGCAAGGGGATGTTCTTCCTTGACCTGATTCAGGAGGGCAACCTTGGGCTGATGAAGGCGGTGGACAAGTTCGACTACACAAAGGGCTACAAGTTTTCCACCTACGCCACCTGGTGGATTCGCCAGGCGATTACCCGCGCGATTGCGGATCAGGCGCGCACCATTCGGATTCCGGTGCATATGGTGGAAACCATCCATAAGGTTTCGCGCTATCAGCGGCAGATGCTGCAGGAGCTGGGCAGGGAAGCCACTCCCGCCGAAATCGGCGAAAAAATGGGGCTTTCCCCCGAGCGTGTGCGCGAAATTATGAAGATTTCTCTGGATCCCGTTTCCCTGGAAACCCCGATCGGCGAGGAGGAGGACAGCCACCTCGGCGATTTCATCCCCGACGAGGACACTCCGGCACCCTCCGAGGCGGCGTCCGCCAATATCCTGCGCGAGGTAATCGAACGGGAGCTGAGCACCCTGACCCCCCGCGAGGCGCAGGTCATCAAGCTCCGTTTCGGACTGCTTGACGGCAGAACCAGAACACTGGAGGAGGTCGGCAAGGAGTTTGACATCACAAGAGAGCGCATCCGCCAGATTGAATCCAAGGCTCTGCGCAAGCTCCGTCACCCCAGCAGAGCAAGACATCTGAAAGGCTTTTTGGACTGAGCGTTTGCCGTAAAACGGCATAGCACCCGCGCGGCGTATTGCCGCGCGGGTGCTACACGCATTGTTTACAAATATCGGCAACTTTCACAAAAAGAAAGGGTGATGTTGTGGCAGAATCACAGTCTTTTTGGCGGGCTTATGCAAGTCGGATTTTCGGCTTTGTGCAAAATGACCGTGTTCTCCGTCCGGCTTACCGGAGCACGCCGCGCCGCCGCGGATTTTTTGCTTGACAGAAATGCCTTTTTGGTGTAAAATATACGATGTATTGATATCCCTGTGGCGGCTTGCCGCGCGGGAAGGAGGTTCTCAGATGAACAAGAAACTGATCTGTCTCCTGCTGTGTTTTGCGTTCCTGGTGCCGGCTCTTGTTTCCTGTAACAAGAATTCGGACGCATTGAACGATACGGCGGCGGAGGCATCGCGCTATACCACTACGCTGAATGTTTGGCTCATCACCGAGGAGGGGACGGACCCGGAGCAGGCGGCGGCGGTCAATGCGGCGATCAACAAGCTGACCAAGGCAAAATTCAAGACCCAGCTCAATATCAAATATCTGACCGAATCCGAGTACTATACTGCCGTGGAAAAGGCTTACGCCGATAAAAAGCAGGCACTGGAGGAGGAAAAGCGGGCGAAAAAAGCCGCCGCGGAAGCGCAGAAGCGCGGGGAAACCGTCACCACTGCCGATACCGCAACGGAGGAGGAGACTTTCCTCAACGAGTACGGGATCCCGGAGCTGAAATACCCGGTTGTGCCGGATTATCAGGTGGATATTTTGTTCATCGGCAGTTATGAGAAATACCGTCAGTATGCGGACAATGAGTGGCTGTCCTCGATGGATGATCAGATGCAGGACTACGGCGGCGAGCTGACGTACTACATCAACAGCATCTTCCGCGAGGCGGCACCCTACGGCGGCACGACCTATGCGATGCCCAATAACCGCGTAATCGGCGAATATACCTTCCTTGCCGTGGACAGAGACCTGTTTGCCCGGTTCGGTTATACCGCCGAAACGATGGAAAACACCTCCATTTACAGCAGTGAATTTTACGATGTCCT
>CAKSPL010000145.1 GCA_934481325.1 uncultured Eubacteriales bacterium
ATAAAGAAGAATATATACAAACTGTTAGGTCTATTGGTTATATAATGAGGAGTTAAATATGAAACTAAAAAAACAAATCAGAAAATATGGAATAATGTCGCATAAAATTGGAAAATGATTTTCTAAAATCGGAAATCACGCTTTTGCTTCAGATTCTTGCAATCAAATCCCCAAGAAAATAAAGAAGCGGGAGAGTGCCAAGGGAAAGAACCGAAGAGGAGCCGACGGTTTGCGCGGCAAAGCCGGAGTCCATGCCATACATTTCTGACAGCATCGTGACGGTGGCGGCGCTGGGGAGCGCGGCAATGACGGTGCAGAAGAGGATGGTGCTGTAACTGTCCTCCATTCCCAGTGTAACCAATTTGGTCAGAAGGCACACGCAAAGCGGCACCACCAGCAGTTTGATGATATTGAAGTAATACAGCCACGGGTTACGAAGCAGCTTCCCGAAGCTCTGTGTGGCAAGGAGGGAGCCTGTCACTAATACGGAAATCGGCATACAGAGATCGCCGAGATAATTGCAGAAACGGGTAATTACCGAGGTGTTGCCCAGTAATACATCCGGGGCGAAGGACTTGCAAAGATAGAGAATCAGACCAATGGCACAGGGGACGGTGCCGAAATTAATCAGTGCTTTTTTGGGGGTCAGACGGATGTCCTCTCTCCCTTGTGAGAGAATCAGAATCCCCAACGTCCAGATGTACAGGTGAAACCCGATTACAAAAAACGCCCCATAAAACGCGCCTTTGCCGGGGAAAACCGCCTCCAGAATCGGAAAGCCGATAAATCCGCAATTGGTAAAGATCGTGGCAAATTCACTGATTTTGCGCTCGTTAAGGTCCTTGTACGCTTTGCCCGAGAGAAATGCAAAGAGTGCCATTGCCGGGTGAATGATAAAGCCGATGGCGGTGTAAAATAACCCCTCGCGGAGAAGTTCCCAACCGAAATCCTTGGAGAGCAGGGCACCTACGATCATCATTGGCTGTCCTAAGCAGATAATCAGTTTGGAGAGCTTTTTGGAGGACACCTCGTCAATCCAGCCGATTTTGCGGCAGATGTAACCGGTAACCATCAGCAGGAACAGGATGCCGATAATGGTCAGTAATTTGAAAAATGAGGCGGAGTCCATCGTTATCCTTCCTCGCCGTCCAGTCGCGCGCGGATGCGCTTCATATCGGTCAGCATATCCTCTTTTTTGCGCGGGTCACGAAGAAGAAAAGCCGGATGATAAACTGCCGTCATCGAAAAACCGCCTTTTTCAAACCAGACCCCGTGCTCTTTGGTGATTTTGAAATCCGGTTTGATCAGACGCATAGCGGAAATTCTGCCAAGGCAGACGATGATTTTCGGACGGATGATGCGTACCTGCTCGCGCAGAAAGCCGATGCACGCATCCTCTTCCTCAGGTAGCGGATCGCGGTTTTGGGGCGGTCGGCATTTGAGGATGTTTGCAATATAGACCTTTTCGCGCGGGATTTCCGCCGCCGCCAAAAATTTATCCAGCAGTTGCCCGGCTTTGCCGACAAAGGGCGTGCCGGACAAATCCTCCTGCTCCCCCGGTGCTTCCCCCACAAACATCAGCTCGGCGTGCGTGTCTCCGGTGCCGAAAACCGTGTGTGTGCGGGTTGCAGAGAGCGGACAGGCGGTACAGGCGGCGCATTTTTCCCTCAATGCATCCAAATCCATATAAGATCCTCCTTTTATTCAACGTAACCAAATAATTATAACAGCTTTTGCGCAGAATAACAAGTCTTTTTGCGGAAAATGTCAATGTGTGCGGTAATAGGTCGGCGTTTTGCCGGTCACACGGCGAAAAACCGTGGAGAAATAGCCGGCATCGGGAAAGCCGAAATGCTCCGCTACCTCCCGCACGCTTTGCCCCTCCCGCAACAGCGGGATTGCGGCATTGATTTTACATTGACGGAAGTATTCCATCACGCCCACACCCGCGTAGCGTGCAAACAGTTTTTTCAGCAGGGAAGGGCTGACCCGGCAAAGCTCCGCCAATTCTGCGGTGTCAAGCGGCTCATTCAGCCGTTCCGACATTACGGTAAGCGCGCGGCGATAGTTGCGAAGCCCGGCGGACCCTTCCCCCGTGGCGGGCTTTCCGCTGACCGGAGTGAGCGAGAGTAACAGCTCCTCCAATTCCAGCACGGCGCATTGCGCCGTGCTTTCTTTGCCGGGCAAAACATCCGCCGCGGCGTTGCCCGCGGGCTTGCCGGTTGCCTCCCGTAACAGTGCCAATACCCCTTCTGCCCGCATCAGATTTTCCTGCGTGAGGGCAAATACGCGGGGAGAGAATACCGGAGTTTTGGAGGTGCTGAAGGTGAATACCAGAATTTCCGATTCCGCCCCGCCTTCATTACAAAGACTGTGAAACTCCATCGGCGGATGATAGACCGCCCCGCCGGCATCCAGCGGGAACGATTCGCTTCCTGCCGTAACCCCAATGCGCCCCGCCTTGACCAACACCAGCTCGGCAAAGTCGTGTGTTTCCCCACGAAAGACATAGTCCGGCTCCAGCCTTTGGGAAAAGGCGGTGTAGAGTCCCTCAATCTGCAATGGGCGGGGGATGGGATGATATTTCCACATAGTAACCTCCGAAATATCCGAAATCAAAGATTATTTATCCGATTTTGCATTTACTTTTGTTTTGGACAATTCTATAATGAGGATAGCAGAGAAACCCGCAAAAGTCAATACAAGGAGGCAAAAAAGATGAAAAAGGGAATCAGTATTTGGGCTTTTCCGGCAGGGACACGGCTTGACGATGCATTTCTGATGGCAAAGCGCGCCGGGTTTGACGGCGTGGAAGTGGCGCTTAGCGACACCGGCGAGCTGACGCTTGATACCACGGATGCAGAATTGGCAGAGATCAAAGCGGCGGCAAAAAATGCCGGAATCGAGCTGTACAGTGTTGCCAGCGGTATTTATTGGAAGCATCCTTTTACCGCCAACGACCGCAGAACGGCGGAAACGGCACGCGCTTACGGCAGACGGCAGATCGAGATTGCCGCGGCACTGGGGTGCGATACCGTGCTGATTGTCCCCGGTGTGGTCAGCGGGGCAGGGGAGCCCTTCGGGGATATTCCGTATGACGTGGCATATGACCGCGCACTTGCCGCGATGACGGGTCTTGCCGCGTACGGCAAGGAAAAGGGCGTTGCCGTGGGGGTGGAGAATGTATGGAACAAATTTTTGCTTTCCCCGCTGGAAATGCGTGGTTTTGTGGACAAAACCGGAGCGGCGGCGTATTTTGACGTAGGCAACGTGCTGGTAAACGGCTACCCGGAGCATTGGATTGACGTTCTCGGAGGGCGCATTGCCAAGGTACATATCAAGGATTTTGTACGTAAAATCGGCAATATCAAAGGTTTTGTGGATTTGCTGGCGGGAGATGTGAACTTTGCGGCAACAATGGCGGCACTGCGCCGTGCGGGGTACGACGGGTTTGTGACGGCGGAGGTTTCCCCTTACCCGAAGGCACCGGAAGTGCTGTTGCAGAATACCTCCCGTGCGATGGACGCTATTTTCTCGATGTAAGAAAGGAGAATGAAAATGAAAGAACTGAAAATCGGTCTGGTTGGTCTTGGCGGGCAGGGCAGAGCCCACGCCAAAGGTTTGATGAACCCCCCTGCGGGATTTGCGGGCAAGCTGGTTGCCGTTTGTGATATTGACCCCAAAAAGTTTGAAAAAATCTCACAGGATTTCAATATTTCGGAGTCCAAAAGCGAAATCGGATTCGAGAATTACCATTGCTATACCGATATGGACGAAATGTTGAAAAACGAAGCCCTGGATTTGGTCATTATCGCGCTTCCGACTTATCTTCACAAGGAGGCAACCGTAAAATTCCTGCGCGGCGGCATTTCCGTGCTTTGCGAAAAGCCGATGGCACTGACTGAGGAAGAATGCAACGAAATGCTGGCT
>CAKSPL010000146.1 GCA_934481325.1 uncultured Eubacteriales bacterium
GCGCGGTTTGATTTCTTTGGCGGTAAAGGGGGAGAGTGCAAGAGGTTTTAATGTCATATCCATTTCAAACTCCTTTCAGACCCGGCAAAGCAGGTCAATGTCCCACGCGGGTACGCTTTTTGCCCGGCGAAGATACATCCGGTAATCCGCACGCAGGCGGTGCAACAGCAACGGCAGGGCAAACAAATCTTCCGCCCGGTGGTAACAGGCGATTTTCAGTCGCGGGGCAAAACGGGCGATGGTTTCGGCGGAGCCGCGCAGTGCCGCCGCCTCCGCGCCCTCTACGTCAAATTTCAGATAATCCGGGTGCGCCCCGGCAAGCAGTGCGTCCGCCGTGTCGGCAGGCACGGTCGCGGCGGCACGCCCGGTGGCAACCCCTGCGTTGCGGTTGCCCGAGGCATCAAACGCCAGCTCCCCCGCCCGGTCACTGACCGCCACCCGGCGGCAGTCTACGGTGGCGGTTTGACAGCTCTTTGCCCATTCCGACAGCTTTTTGAAGCTGTGCGGATCCGGCTCCGCACAAAGAATGCGGGATAGCCCCGGTGCGGTGCCGATCAGCTCCCTTGCCGTGTCTCCGTTATAAGCACCGAAATCACAGGCAAAGGTCACGGAAGAAAGCGAAAGCAACTTTACCGTATCCGGGGGGCTGACTGCCGCCATCAGCGTTTCGTAGCTCCCGGTCAGCTTTGCGCGGATTACAAGATCGAAAATCCGGCGGGATTCCGCATCGGCAAGCAGTTCCCGCGCCGCAAGAAATTCCGCGGTGTGCGCCGTGAAAAAGGCGCGGTCAAAGAGCGTTTCGCCGCATACCGGAACGTCCGGCACCAGCAACGCATAGCGTTCCGCCACGCAGTCAAACAGGGCAAGCACCTCCCGGCGGGAGGAGCCGAACGCCAAAAGAATCACACATCCCCCGGGGGAATAGGCTTCACAGATTTCGGAATAGGAGCGCACCCGCATTTCGTGAAACGAATGTCCGCGCACGAACCCGTCGCTGGCAAACACGCCTGCGATGCGGATTTTTCTTTTTTCGCAGACGGCAAGAATCTTGTCCGCCCCGTTGCCCATCCCGTACAGCAGGATGTCACGCGTTTCGTTTGCAAGGCGTTCCCAGAGGTCGGGCGCGTCAAAGCCCGAAAAAACCGATGGCATTGTCATATAAAATCGCTTTCTTTTCTTGGTCGGTCAACCCCGGCAGGGCGAGAAACCGCGGCAATTCCTCCGCGACGCTCCGCACCGGGTAATCGGTGCCGAACATCACGCGGGAAGTGCCGAGCACCCGAATCAGCCGCACTTCTTCTTCCGGCGCGAGGAAATCCATTGTGCTGGATGCGTCAAACCATACGTTTCGGCACGTGGCAAGTGCCTGTACCTTTTCCCACGCGCGGTAGCCGCCCAGGTGCGCGGCAATGATGCGCAACCGGGGGAAACGCCCGGTCAGCGAGAGGAGCCGCTCCACGCGGGAAAACCCGTATTCCGCCCGGTTGTCCCCCATATGAAAGCAAACCGGCAGTCCCTTTTTCTCCAATGCCGCATAAAGCGGAAAAAAGCGCGGGTCGTCCAGATTCACCCCCTGAATATCGGGGTGGAGCTTTACGCCCGAAAGTCCCATTGAAACCGCCCGTTCCAGCTCTCCCACAGGGTCGGGGAAGTCCTGGTGCATCCCGGCAAAGCCTGCGGCAAGAAGCCCTTTCTCTTTGGCGGCGGCAACCGTTTTTGCCGCAAAATCGTTTACGTGCGGCACCTGATGGGCGTTGGTCGCCACGGCAAGCAGCAAAAAACCGCGCACGCCGCACGCCGCCGAGAGGGCGGAAAGCTCCGTAAAGGTCCCCTTGCCGTGGATTTCCAGGTCACCGTAAAAGCGGTGCAGTTCTTCGGTGGCTTTCGGAGCCAGTTCATCGGGATAGATATGGATATGTGCGTCAAAAACCGGGAAATCGGTCATTCGCCCATATTCTCGGGCAGTTTTTTGCCGCCGAGCAGATGAAAGTGCAGGTGGCGCACGCTCTGACAGCCGTCCTCCCCGCAGTTGGTAATTACGCGGTAGCCGTTCGTCAGCCCCTCTTGTCCGGCAATCACGGGGATTGCCTCAAACACGCGTGCCACCGCCGCACTGTTGGCGGCAGTGATGCCGTCGGCACCGGGGATATGCTCCTTCGGGATGACCAGAATATGCACGGGTGCCTGCGGGTTGATGTCACGGAAGGCATAAATCCACTCGTTTTCAAAAACTTTGGCTGAGGGGATTTCCCCTGCCAGTATCCTGCAGAATAAACAATCCATTTTTGTACCTCTCTATTTGACAAATTCCCGGTAGATGGCACGCAGCGCGGTTTCGTACGCGTCGTTATCCACCCCGAGGATGATATTCAGCTCGCTTGACCCCTGGTCAATCATCCGGATATTGACTCCGGCATCCGACACCGCGTCAAATACGCGCGCCGCAGTACCCTTGGCGCGCACCATACCGCGCCCCACCACGGCAATCAGGCAAAGCCCGTCCTGAATTTCAATGTGGTCGGCGTGGGTCTGCCGACCGATGGAACGAAGCAGCTGCTCCCGCTTGCCCTCCAATGCCTCCGTCGGCACGATCACGCACATCGTATCAATACCGGAGGGCAGATGCTCAAACGAAATATCGTAATTTTCCAGCACCTCCAGCACCTTGCGTCCGAAGCCGATTTCGGCGTTCATCATATCCTTTTCAATCGCGATGACCGAAAAATTCTTTTTGCCCGCAATGCCCGTGATGATATGGCGGGGGTCGGAGCCCGTTGCTTCCCGCACAATCATCGTGCCGGGGTCCTCCGGCGCGTTGGTGTTGCGGATGTTGATCGGGATTCCGGTATAGCGCACGGGGAAAATCGCCTCGTCGTGAAGGACGGTTGCCCCCATATAGGCAAGCTCGCGCAATTCCCGGTAGGTAATGGTTTCAATGGTGGGCGGGTTTTCCACCACGCGGGGGTCCGTCATCAGAAAGCCGGAAACATCCGTCCAGTTTTCATAAAGATCCGCACCGATTGCCCGCGCCACAATCGAGCCGGTCACGTCCGACCCGCCGCGGGAAAAGGTTTTTACGGTGCCGTTTGGCATACTGCCGTAAAAGCCGGGAATCACGGCGTTTTTGTGCTTTTTCAGCTCGGTGCCGAGTTCGTCGTTGGTGCGCTCCTCGTCAAAGGTGCCGTTTTCGCGGAAAAAAATTACGGTTTCCGCGTCCACAAAATCAAACCCCAGGTATTTGGCAAGAATCAGCCCGTTCAGGTATTCCCCGCGGGAGGCGGCGAAATCCCGCCCGGAGGCGTGCAGCATCGCGTTTTTGATGTATTCCAGCTCCCCGGAGATGTCAAAATCCAAGCCCAGCTCTTCAATGATGGTGTGATAGCGGTGCGTGATTTTTTTGTAGTACTCCTCAATGCTTTCCCGATTACGGATCATTTCGTAACAGCGGTACAGCATATCGGTGACCTTTGTGTCGGCTTTGTGTCGCTTGCCGGGAGCCGAAGGCACCACAAACCGGCGCGCGGGGTCACTTTGGATGATCTCTGCCACCTGCCGGAAGTGCGCGGCGTCCGCGAGAGAGCTCCCGCCGAATTTTACAACCTTTGTCAGCATAGCTTTCTCCTTTTCCCAAAGTAAAAAACAAGCGGCAGCAACGCCGCTTGTTATATTATAAAGTATACAGCAAAGAAATGTCAAGAGGAAAAAGGTCGTTTCCCGGAATTATTGCATTTTTCCGTTCCGCTTCTCTGCATTTTCAAGGTACCGTTCCGCCTGTGTGCGGAATAGGAGGGCGTAGATGCCGTCCTTTTCCATCAGCTCGCGGTGGGTACCCTCCTCGGCAACCCTGCCGTTTTCCAGCACCACGATTTTGCTGGCAAGCGTGGCGGAGGAGAGCCGGTGGGAAACGAAAACGGTGGTTT
>CAKSPL010000147.1 GCA_934481325.1 uncultured Eubacteriales bacterium
GCTCCACACGGTCGGGTTGCACGAACGGAATGCCCGCCGCCGCGTCCGAGGTGCCGAAAAATTCGGTGCTGACGGTTTCGGCTTCAAAGCTCTCGCGCGCAAACGGATTGACCCCGAGGAGCGGGCAGAGCGCGAGATATGCCCGATATGCGCCGGCGGTTGTCAGGTGATGGTCGGTGGCATAAAAATCTCCGCTCCGATTCAATTCTGTGAGAGCCACCGCGCCCGGCACACGGTTACAAAGGGTCTTATAAATTTCGGTTTCGGGGCGGTAAAAGGACGGCAAGGCATCCGTGCGCACATCCGCGGCGCGCGGCACCACCGCCGTAACCCAAGGGATTTCCGCCACGGTTTGTGTTTCGGTTTCCGCCTTGGTTTCTGCGGCTGATGTTTCGGTTCCTGCTCCGGCTTGCGCGCCTGTTTCGGTTTCTGTTTCGGTCGGTGATGCCGTTTCTTCGGCTTTTTCCCGCAGGCGGTTCAGCCCGTGCAGGTTGGCGGCGAAAATGCGGTCACTGACGGTGCCCTTGCGAAGCAGACTTCCGTCACTGCCGAGCAGGATTCCCCCCACCTCGCGCTTGCCCTGTGCCAATTCCGCCACCGCGCGTATGGCGCGGCATTCCTCCCGCAGGTGAAACCGTTCGGTGACATAAGTGTCCACCGCCTCCTCCCACTTGCCGCTTGTCAGAGCGGAGAGGGAAAAATGCGGTGCCTCACCAAGCAGGCGGTTTTCCTTTTCCGAAAAGCGCGGCGCGGGAAAAAAGACGGCAAGCATTCCGCAAAGCAACAGTCCCGCCGCCAAAAAAAGCAGAAGCAACCGGTCATAGCGGTCATTTTTCATATCTGTTCACCCACTTTTTTGTTTTACGCTTATTTTCCCCCTTTTTCTTCGTTCTTAAACAAAAAAAGAAACCGCCCGCGGGCGGTTTCTTTTTTTTTGGAGTTTCCGATCAGTCCAAAGCGTCCTTAATGGAAAATTCCATACGACCCTTCTTGGGGTCGATTCCCATATATTTGACCTTGACCACATCGCCCATTTTGAGGACGTCCTCAACCTTTTCGATGCGGGTTTTGGCAATCTTGGAGATATGCACCATACACTCCTTGCCGGGCAGATATTCCACAAAGCAACCGAAATCCTTGATGCCGGTGACCTTGCCGGTAAACACCTGACCCACCTCCGGGTCATAGGCGATGGCGGCGATGGCGGAGCGTGCCGCTTCTGCGCTGTCGGAGTTGACGGCGGCAATGCGGATGGTGCCATCATCGTCAATATCGATTTTCGCACCGGATTCGGCAGTGATTTTCTGAATCACGGAGCCGCCCTTGCCGATGACCTCACGGATTTTGTCAGGGTCAATTTTCATCGTGGTCATCTTGGGCGCGTAGCGGGAAACTTCCTTGCGCGGGGCGGGAATGGCTTTGAGCAGAACTTCATCGATGATGTAGTCTCTGCCGCGATGGGTCATTGCCAGAGCCGCCTTGATGATTTCGGGCGTCAGACCGTCGATCTTCAGGTCCATCTGGATGGAGGTGATACCCTTGTGCGTGCCGGCAACCTTGAAGTCCATATCGCCGTAGAAGTCCTCCAAGCCCTGAATATCCATCATCACGTCCCAGGAGCCGTCCTCCGCGGTAATCAGACCGCAGGAAATGCCGGCAACGGGAGCCTTAATCGGCACGCCGGCGTCCATCAATGCCAGCGTGGAACCGCACACGGAACCCTGCGAGGTGGAACCGTTGGAGGAAACCACGTCGGAAACCAGACGGATGGCATAGGGGAATTCTTCCTCGGAGGGAAGCACCGGAATAAGGGACCGTTCCGCCAGTGCGCCGTGACCGATCTCGCGTCTGCCGGGGCTACGGGTGGATTTTGCCTCACCGGTCGAAAAACCGGGCATATTGTAGTGGTGCATATAGCGTTTGCTGGTTTCGCTGTCGATGCCGTCCAGCATCTGCGCTTCGCCCAGCGTCCCGAGCGTGGCGGCGGTCAGCACCTGCGTCTGTCCGCGGGTAAAGAGCCCGGAGCCGTGTACACGGGGCAGAAGTCCGACTTCCGCACCAAGGGGTCTGATCTGATCCATCCGTCTGCCGTCCACACGCTTCTTGTCCACCAGCAGCCAGCGGCGCACAATCTTTTTCTGCATTTTGTAAAGCAGTTCTTCCATCTGCCCCGGCAGACTCGGATATTTCTCGGAGAATTTCTCCACGATGGCGTCGTAAATGGGAGCCACGCGTGCATCACGCACGGATTTGTCGTCGGTGTCCAGTGCGTTCATCAGGTCCTTTTCGCAGAAAGCAAAGACCTCGTCAAACATCTCGTGATCCAGCTCGCAGGAGGGGTACTCAAACTTCGGCTTGCCGATCTCGTCGATAATGCCGTTGATGAAGACCAGCAGGTCTTTAATCTCGCGGTGCGCCAGCATAATGGCGTCATACATCGTCTGATCGTCCACCTCGTTGGCACCGGCTTCAATCATCACGACCTTTTCGGCACTGGCGGCAACCGTCAGCTGCAGATCGCTTTTTTGGCTTTCCTCGGCGTTGGGGTTGATAATCAGCTTGCCGTCCACAAGACCGACCAGTGCGCCGCCGATCGGGCCGTTCCACGGAATGTCCGAGATGGAAAGGGCGATGGAAGCACCGATCATCGCGGTGATTTCGGGCGAGCAGTCGGGGTCAACCGACATCACGGTCAGGGTCAGTGCCACGTCATTGCGCAGATCCTTCGGGAACAGGGGGCGGATCGGGCGGTCAATCACACGGGAGGTGAGCACCGCTTTTTCCGAGGGCTTGCCCTCTCTTTTGAGGTATCCGCCGGGGATTTTGCCTGCGGCGTACATTCTCTCGTCGTAGTCCACCGAGAGCGGCAGGAAATCGATTCCGTCGCGCGGGCGCACGGACGCGGTGGCACAGCAAAGGATGGCGGTTTCGCCGTAGCGAATCAGGCACGAGCCGTTTGCCAGCCCTGCCATTTTACCGGTTTCCACCACCAGGGGTCTGCCCGCGAGGGTATAGCGGAACACTTTGTAGTTTTTGAATACCATAGGGGTACTCAGTGCATTTTCGGACATATGTTGTCCCTCCTTGATTTTATATTTTCACCCACGCAGGTTTAACAATTAAATAAAGGCTCCACCGGTCAAGCCCTTATTTAACTGCTAAACGAAGCACCCGGGGGTGCCGGCGCGGGAGAATTGACGGAACAAAGGGGGAGCGAGGAGTGAAACCCACTCCCCACTCCCCTTTGGCATTACTTGCGCAGATTCAGCTTTTCGATGATGGCACGGTAACGCTCGATGTCGGTTTTCTGAAGATAACCGAGAAGGTTTCTTCTGTGACCGACCATTTTCAGCATCCCGCGGCGGCTGTGGTGATCCTTGTGGTTCGCTTTCAGATGCTCGGTCAGAGCATTGATGCGATAGGTCAGAATGGCAATCTGAACCTCGGGGGAACCGGTGTCGCCCTCGTGAGTGGCGTACTGCTCGATAATGGCTTGCTTTTCGTCTTTCAGCATTGTTATTTCACCTTTCGTTTACTATGCGCCAGCCAGGCGACAGGCGGGTGAATACCGCGTTTGCGGCGAAACCCTGTCACTGAGCAGGCGTCATGCGAAAGTTATTATAGCACGGCTTCTTCTTTTTGTAAAGGGTTTTTTGAAATTTTCTTCAAAACCTTTCTGCCGGCTCCTGCCGCGCCCTGCCGCGAAACAGCCCCGATACCCCGGAAACCACCAGCAACAGTCCGAAAAATTTGCGGAGAATTGCCTCGGGCAGCACGCCCGCCAGTGCGGTGCCGAAAAGCGACCCCACGATTCCGCCGGGAATCATCAGGAGGATTGCTCCGGTCAGCAATACCGTGCGGGAGAGGTGGACCAGCAGAGCCGCACCGGAGGAAAAGAGGAAAAAGACCAGATTCAGCC
>CAKSPL010000148.1 GCA_934481325.1 uncultured Eubacteriales bacterium
TCGATCAGTATTTTTTGATTGCTTGCCTCAATCAGCAGCCCTGCCTGCCCGATATAAGTAATCTTCATACCATTCCCCTTCTCAGATAGAATTTTTGTCGGTCATAAAGCCGCTCGGGTGGGTTTTGACAAAGCGCACCATTCTGCCCTCGAATACGGTTTTATTTTTTTGGAAAAATGCCACGATGTGTGCATCCTTGGTTTCCGGATTGCGTTTCATTTTTTCAATCAGTTCTGCCATATCCGCATCGCCCGCCGCTGTCAGGATGCGGCAAAGCCCGCCAATCAGCGTTTCTCTGGCACCGTGAAAGCGTTCGAGAATCTCCGCCCCCTCCGAAAGCGAAAGCTCATACAGCATCCGATAAGCAATCATCGGCAAAAACAGTTCGTCTGCCTGCGTTTGAATCTGCAACCGTTTCGGAATACCGCCCCAAAGCTCCACCGGCTCCTTGATGTACGGAGAAAGATAATGAGTAAGGTTGTCATTGATAAGCTCAAAGGTTACTGCCTCGGGGAAAATTCTTTTTTTCCGCCTGCGATCATAAAGAAAATAGTTCACGCGCGCGCTTTTTGCCTTGTTTGCGGCATAAAGCAGATAAATACCGCCACCCAGCGAAAGCACCCAAAATATATGCAAAAATACCGCAAGCACGCCTTTTGCCGTGCAGGCAAAGATGAAGAAAATCAGTGCCGCCGCCGCGCATAACAGCGAAAGCAGCTTTCCGTTTTCGGACAAATTGTTCTTTTTCATTTTTTTCTCCTTTATGAGATTTTTGTCAGTCTTGCATAGGATGCCATCAGCTTTTTGGTGCCCTTGGTATCGAACGCAATTTCATAAATTTTATCGGGCCCCATCTCGCGCACGGAAAGAATCTCGCCCTCGCCAAAGGTCATATGGCGCACGCGATCTCCCGGGGCAAAGCTCTCCTTCGGTGCCGCCGGGCGACGCGGGGTAACCGGTTCCCTTGCCGCACGCGGCAATTCCGCGCGGCGGGAGGGAAACGAAAACGAAGCTGTCCGCACCTGCGGTGCCTCTTCGTCAATCAGCTCCGCGGGAATCTCCGCAAGGAATCTGGAAGCAGGGTTTGCCCCGGTTCTCCCGTAAATGGTGCGGCTTTTTGTATGCAGGATGTACAGCTCTTTTTTGGCGCGGGTAATCGCCACGTAAGCAAGGCGGCGTTCCTCCTCCAGTTCCGAGGGACCTGCCATTACGCTTTGCATCCCCGGGAACAGCCCATCCTCAAATCCGGGCAGAAATACAATGGGAAACTCCAGTCCTTTGGCACTGTGTACCGTCATCAGCACCACGGCATCCGCCGTGTCATCATATCGGTCCACATCCGCCACCAGCGAGTTAATCTCCAAAAATTCGGTCAGTGACGGTGTTTCGGTACTCTTTTGATACTCCATCACGCCCGAGATAAATTCCTCCAGGTTTTCCAGCCGCTCTTTTTCTTCCTCCCCGCGATCCGCCAGCATTTGGCGATACCCGGAGCGATCCAGTACCTCGCCCACAAATTCGTCCAGCGGCATTTCGTCTTTCAAGGCAGTAAGCGATGAAATCAGGGCGGCAAATTCCATCAAAGCGGCGGCAGAACGCCCAAGTGCCACATACTCATCCGCCCTTGACATCACGTCGAACATTGTCGTGGAATCCTCAACGGCAAGGGTATGTACCGCCTCCATCGTTTTCTCCCCCAGCTTGCGGCGGGGCTTGTTGATAATGCGCAGTAATCGCTCTTCGTCGGCGTGGTTGTTGATCAGTTGCAGGTAAGCCACAATATCGCGGATTTCCTCACGGTCACTGAATCGCACGCCGCCCAGCATCCGATAAGGCACGCCACTGCGGGAAAACGCCATTTCCAGTGCATTGGATTGCGCATTCACGCGGAAAAGCACGGCAAAATCACGGTACTGCGCCTCCCCGCCCGCAACCTTGCGCTGAATAATGTCAATGATGCGGCGGGCTTCCGTATCCTGAAAATCAGGATTCAGCACGCGGATTTTCTCCCCCGCTCCCTTGCTTGTCCAAAGCGTTTTTCCCATTCTGTTTTCGTTGTGGGAAATAATATTGTTTGCCGCGTCCAGAATATTCTGAGTAGAGCGATAATTCTCCTCCAAGCGGATAATATGTGTCTTGGAGCCGAAGTTTTTCTCAAATTGCAGAATGTTTTCAATCGTGGCACCGCGAAACTTATAAATACTCTGATCGTCATCTCCCACTGCCATCAGATTTCCGTGTCCGCCCGCGAGAATCGCCGTCAGCCGGAACTGCGCGAGATTGGTATCCTGGTACTCGTCCACCGAAACATAGCGGAACCGTTCCCGATACACCTCGGCAACCTCCGGGTGAGATTGCAACAGCAACACGGTTTTGAGGATGATATCGTCAAAATCCAGCGCATTGGACTCGCAAAGACGCTTTTCATAGGCGGTATAAGCCCTTGCAATCAGCTTTTGCTTATATTCCTCTCCTGTGTTTTCACGGAAAATATCCGGGGTCACCAGGCAGTCCTTGGCTTTGCTGATGGAGGATAGTGCGGTTTTGACCGAAAGAACCTTTTCGTCAATATTTTCGGCACGCAATGCCGCCTGCATAGCCTTTTTCTGATCCTCGGTATCATATACGGTAAATCCCTCACGAAGACCTGCCTCTGCCGCATATCGGCGCAAAATCCGCATACAGACGGAATGAAACGTCCCCGCCCAAATCTCCCCTGCCGCCTCTGTATTTTCCCCGAACTCACGCGCAAGGCGAACCTTGATTTCGTTTGCGGCTTTGTTTGTAAAGGTAATGGCAAGAACCCGCCAAGGGGGGCAGGGCTTGCTTGCAAACTCCGAAAGGAGCTGTGCCAATTCCTCCTCGGACATCGGCTCAGAAACCGCTTTTTCCAGCTCTTCGATATGTGCCTCGTCCAAATACTCCGCGGGGACAAAAGAATTGTGATATGCGTTGCCGAAGCGGATAATATAAGCAATGCGGCGCACCAGAACGGTGGTTTTTCCGCTCCCCGCACCCGCAAGAATCAGGAGCGGATCGTTAATCCGATACACCGCTTCCCGCTGACGGTCATTCAGCTTTTGATAATAACGGTCAAACAGCGCGCGTTTGGCAGTCAGATAGCGTTCCTTCAATTCCGGCATAATGTACCTCTGCGTTTGAATTATCTCCTTTTATTATACAGGAAAACGAGAAAAAAAACAACCGGAAAAAAGAAAAAGAGCCCGAATTTTTCGGGCTCTTCGGTTGTCAGTTATTCGACTGATTGTTCTGCTGGTTTTTGTTCTGGCAATTCTGTCTGTTCTGATTCTGATTGTTCTGATTGTTCTGATTGTTTTGGTTTTGGTTGTTCTGATTCTGATTATTCTGATTTTGATTCTGATTGCGGTTCTGCATTTTCTTTACAATCTCCTTCCTGATTATCGGGTACGGAAATAGTATTCGGCAAAAACTCGGGTGCTATACCTTCAAAATAATATTTGTTTCTGATCTGTTCAAATACCCCGTTCAGTGTAACACTCAACATCACGCCGAACAAAAGGGACATCAGCATATCAAAAAACCAAAAGAACTCCATAATGCGGAAAAAGCCGCTGTTCGGAATGTCTTTGACATAGTCAAACAGGAACGAGCAAAGCCCTGCAAGCAGTGCAAAAACCGCCACACGGATGAAACCGCCGTCCATTTCGGCGCGAAGATCCGCAAGCTTTCTTGTTTCAAATTCGGATTCGTGTTCCGGGCGGTATCCTGCATAGCGGAACACCGTTTGCCGCAAGCAAAGAATCAATGCCGCAACAAACGCAAGAAACAGCACAAATTCCGCAAGAGATGAGAGCCAGAGCAAACGATACGCCGCCGCGGCGGCATCGCTCCGCCCGATTTCCGATACACGGTATTCGGTGGAAAAACGGTATGC
>CAKSPL010000149.1 GCA_934481325.1 uncultured Eubacteriales bacterium
GCGTATAACAAGATCACGGCGGCAACCTCCTCTATTATGGATTCGCACGTGACCAATGCCTCTTTCTCGCTTGGCGTCAGAGTGACCTATGATTATGACGGCAACCAATCCCACTACTTCTCCGGCGCCGCGATGAATGACGAGGACCTGAAAACTCTTTTCGAGAAGACCGGGTTGCAGTTCTACCCGGTATATAACGGTTCCTCTAACAGCGGTGGCGGCTACGGCAGCGGGTTTGACGTCTCGGGTATGATGGCAAGCAATGACTATCAATGTGTGGCGTATGAGGGCAAACTCTATGGCTTTACTGCGCTGAACGCAGAGGATATTTCCGCCGCGGGGCTTACCCTGACCGGCAGAATGCCCGAAGCAAAAAACGAAATTGTGATTACCGAGTTCCTGTTCCGCCAGTTCCAGATTGCGGGCTTTTACGATAAGGAAACCGGCGAAACCGTGGCGAAAAACCAACTCACCATGACCACGGACGGCGCGGCAAACTCCATCATCGGCAAGCACCTTTCGGTTGCCGGGGGAGGAAAATACGGCATCGATAGCACCCCCACTTCCTATACCGTCGTCGGTGTGGTGGATACGCACTTTGACTATGACCGCTATGCGGATTTCCTGCCGGGCAATAAAAATACCATAACTCCCGACGGTGGCGGAAACAACATTGCCGGTCTTCTGCTTCAGGCGGAGCTCAGCGACACCTTGCGCTACGGTTTCCACACGCTCGGGTTCCTCACGTCGGAAAAGATTGCGGAACTTGCCGAAACCGAGATGGATTCCGGGCGCGAATACGGCACCTATATCTCCTTTGGCGGCTCCGGCGCCGTGGATGACGGCGTGTGGCTGGTGCACAATAACGGCGAGAAAAACGAGTATTTCAAAAACCTTTACCGGATGGGCGGCAGTGAATTGCTTCCCGCGCTGAATGTCACGTGGCTGGAGGGGCATAACTCCCTTGGTGCCAATGAATATCTGGTGCACGAAAACGCGCTGGAACAGTTGTTCAATAACGCAAACGGCACGGTGGATACCGCCGCGCTGGATGCGAAAGCCGAGGCTCTGTTCGGTGCCGAGGCACTTGCCGCGGCGAAAAAAGAGCTGACGAATAACAGCGGCAGCTATGCGGATATGCTCTCGAGCCTTGCGGCGGAGCAGGGGCTTTCCGCGGAGGAAATGCAGGCGGAGTTCCTGCCCGTGCTTGCCGGAATGTACGGTCTGGAAATCAAAGGGACCACTCCCGAGGGTGCCAAAAACTTGCTGTGGGAGCAGCTTTCCGGGTTTAACCTTAGCGCAGAGGGAAAAGAGGGCTACCGCTTTGAATCGGTGCGCAACCTGTATCTGAACTGGTATTGCTACGGGAGCATTGTGGAAGATAATCTGCTTTCCAATGCCGATTTCCTGGCGATTTTCCGGGCACAGTACAGCGACATTGACAAAATGAGCGATACGGAAAAACTGGATTGCGCCGTCAACGCTTACTTCAATTATCTGATGGGGCGCCAAGGCACCAACGTGTTCGGAACCGAAAACTACCGTAGTCTCAACAGTGCCGCCATCAAAACCTATCTGAAACTGATCGGCACCGATGAAAGCACGCTGTATTCCTCGCTGTCCCTGAGCGTTAAAACGTGGAATTCCGATCAGAACCGGGCAGAGACCCTTATGCAGCATGAGTGGAAACTGGTCGGCACGTTCAGCGGGAACTACAACAGCGAACTGATCGTCAGCGATACGTTTGTGACAGAGGCAAGGGAATGGTTCAACGCACATCGCGGCAGTTCCGCCACGCAGACCACTGCACAGCACGAGGACGGCTATTGGGCGTTTGCCATTGCCGCCATGCCAAAAGACAGAGCTGCGGTGGAGAAACTGGTGCGCCTTTCCTATGACGAAACCGGAGATCTGAGGTTCAGCATGCAGAACCAGGTGATGTTTACGCTGGATAACTTCAACAGTTTCATTGAGGTCGGCGCAAAAGTGTTCCTGTATATCGGGATCGGCTTTGCCGTGTTCTCCTCGCTGTTGCTGATGAACTTCATCTCGGTATCCATTTCCTATAAGAAACGCGAAATCGGAATCCTGCGTGCCGTGGGCGCACGCTCCTCCGACGTGTTCAAAATCTTTTTCAGCGAGTCCCTGATTATTGCCCTGATCAACTACGCGCTGGCAATCCTGGCGGTGCTTTACACCATCTTCCGCATCAACCGCTGGATGTACAGTGAGGGCATCCGGGTCACCCTGTTGACCTTCGGCATCCGCCAGTTGGGGCTGATGCTGCTGATCAGCGTGGCGGTAGCGGCACTTGCCAGCTTCCTGCCCGTGTGGCGTATCGCCCGCAAAAAGCCGGTAGACGCCATCAAAAACCGTTGATCGGAATCCGAAATTCCGGCAAAAAGGGGAGTGCCGCATCTGCGGCATTCCCTTTTTTTGTATTATCTATACAGTTTTTGGGCAGCAGTGCTATAAAATTTGAGGATATTGAAGAAAAACAGAGGATTTCAGAGGATTTCGGAGCAATTTCAAACCTAAATCGGGGCAATTCCGCCCCATTCCGCCCTATTCCGGCAGATTCCGATTTTTTTGAATTATTTTTGCAAAACCTATTGCAATTGGGAAAGGTTTCTGCTACAATATCGCTTGTGATTGGTCGCTTTGCCGGCAAACCCGCAGAAGATAAGGCTTCCGAGGCTGTCGCGGGGGTGTAAGAGCCATTCCGAAAATTTATATTTCAAAGGAGTATTTATGCGGAATGAACAACAAGCTGATCGAACTGAGGTCCATCAGTAAATCCTTCGATGGAGAGACTGTCCTTGCGGGGATTGATCTCGACATTCACGACAAAGAGTTTGTCACCCTGCTCGGTCCCTCCGGGTGCGGAAAGACAACCACGCTCCGGATCATCGCCGGGTTTGAAACGCCCGACACGGGAGACGTGTTCTTTGATGCCAAGCGTATCAATGACCTGCCGCCCTACCGCCGCCAGATTAACACGGTTTTTCAGCGGTACGCCCTTTTCCCGCACCTCAACGTGTATGACAACGTGGCGTTCGGGCTTCGTCTGCAAAAGATGAGGGAGGAGGACATCAAGGGTCGCGTGCGCGAAATGCTGGAAATGATCGGGCTTCGCGGGTTTGAGGCAAGAATGCCCACCACGCTTTCCGGCGGACAGCAACAGCGCGTGGCAATTGCCCGTGCGCTGGTCAACCAGCCCCGCGTCCTGCTTCTCGATGAGCCGCTCGGCGCGCTTGACCTGAAATTGCGCAAGGATATGCAGAACGAGCTCAAACGGATTCAGAAAGCGACCGGAATCACCTTTATTTATGTCACGCACGACCAGGAGGAGGCACTCTCGATGTCGGACACCGTGGTGGTGATGGCGGACGGAAAAATCCAGCAGATCGGCACCCCGACCGATATTTATAACGAGCCCGTCAACGCCTTTGTGGCGGATTTCATCGGAGAATCGAATATTTTGGACGGGGTAATGCTGGAGGATTACCGCGCACGCTTTGCGGGGCAGACCTTTACCTGCGTGGACACGGGCTTTGCCAAAAACGAGCCGGTGGATATTGTCATCCGCCCGGAGGACGTGGACGTGGTGCCCCCCGAGCAGGGAATGCTGAAGGGCACCGTCACTTCCGTGACCTTCAAGGGGGATTATTACGAGATTATCGTGGACGTGAAGGGCTTCAAGTGGATGCTGGAAACCTCGGACTATGTGGCACCCGAGGCAAATATCGGGCTTCACATTGAGCCGGATGCCATTCACATTATGAAAAAATCCGAGTATTCCGGCAAATTCGGTGATTATTCCACCTTCTCCGAGGAGATGGATACTCTCTCCGACCCCGATGCGGAGGTGGAAGAGGAATGAAACGGAAGCTCTCTTTCTT
>CAKSPL010000150.1 GCA_934481325.1 uncultured Eubacteriales bacterium
GTTTACCAACGACCCTGTTATTATAGCACATCTTTTTTTCTTTTGCAAGCACTTTGCAAAAATTTTTTGCCGGGCGGGAAGAGCCGGAGCAGTTTTGATTTTTACCGGGCGGGAAAGAGCCTCGGCGATTTTGATTTTGCCGAGCGGGAAAGAGCGTGAGCGATTTTGATTTTTGTTGACCGGAAAAGTGCCGGAGCGGTTTTTCAGCTCCTCTCGTTTCCCTGCTGGCGTTTTTGCATCCGCCGCCAGTTGAAAAAGCCGTACAGATCGTTTGCAAAAAACGCCGCAAAGCACACCACCACGGCAAGATAGGTGCGGGAGTCCCTTGCCGCAAGGCTCCACAGTATATTATCAGCACCACATCGTTTGCGGCATAGGCAAGCGCATAGAAAGGGCTTCGCCGTCCGGTCAGAAACACGGCAAGAAAGCTGGTGGTCACGGAGACGGTGCTCCACGCCGGATTTGCCGTGTTAAATAGCGCACCCGAAAGGAAATCATTCCGTACAGGATGCTGAAAACCACCATCAATGCCTGCCCTGCGGGGTTCCCCTTGGCGGCAAAAATCAGCGAGGAGACCCCCACCAGCGAGGCAATGAGGGTCAGCACGTTTTTGCGGTCAAACAGGAAAAACGACACCAGAATCAGGCAAACGGAGCAAATATACAGCGCGATTTCCGCTCCGGTAAAGCCGCGGCTTTCTTTTTGTGACATCAGATTCCTCCTGAAATCAAAAAAGCACCCGCGGCACATCTTCTAAGACCTGACGATGTGCGCGAATGCTTTCGCATTTTGTTACCCGGTGGCAACATATTTTTTTGTATTATAGCAGGTTTCAAAAAATTGTCAAGCCCTTAAAAAATTTTTTCGGAATGAGTGGACGCGCCAAAGGAAACTTTTTGAAAAAAGTTTCCTCCGGACTCCTTCAAAAACTTTTACACGGCTGATGCCGAACCTTGGGTCTGTAAAACCAAGGCGTGGCGAGGGCTGTGTAGCCCCACCGCAGGTGGTGCAAGCCTTATTCTATAAAGAGGGTGCCGACGGGCTTGCCCTCCAAAAGGTCGTAGAGCACGCGGGGATCCTGCCCGCAGGTGATGATCATCGGGATACCCGCGGCAAGCACGATTCTTGCGGCGGAAAGCTTGGTTGCCATACCGCCCGTGCCGCGCGCCGTTCCCGCGCCCCCTGCCATACGGGTGATTGCCTCGTCAATGCCGCGAACGACGTCGATGCGGTGCGCGTCCGGGTTTCGATGGGGGTCGCTGTCGTAAAGTCCGTCCACGTCCGACAGGTTAATCAGTAAATCGGCGTGGCAGACAAGCGAGACGTATGCCGAGAGTGTGTCGTTGTCGTCAAAGGTGATGCCGGTGGTGGAAACCGAGTCGTTTTCATTGACAATCGGCACACAGCCCATCCCGATCAGGGTGGCAAAGGTGTCCTCTGCGGCACTGCGGCGGGTGGGGTTGTCCACTACGTCCTTGGTCATTAAAATCTGTGCCACGGTATGCCCGTATTCGGCAAACAGATTGGAGTAGAGCTTCATCAGCTCGCTCTGCCCCACTGCCGCCATTGCCTGCTTTTCTCTGGTACAGGTGGGGCGGTGCGTGTGCATCCGGGCAACCCCCGCGCTCACGGCTCCCGAGGAAACCAGCACAACCTCCTTGCCCGCGTTGCGGAAATCCGAAATCGTGCGCACCAGCGTTTCGATGCGGTGCAGGTTGAGAAAGCCCGTGTCGTGTGTGAGAGTGGAGGTGCCGATTTTGACAACAATCCGGTTGGCGTTTTGCGGTGTAAACATATTTTTTCACATTCTCCGAAAAAAGATTTGAAAAGTGCGCCGTTCTGTATTATAATAGAAGCAGCGGGAGTTTTCTCCTATTATAACGCAAAAGCGGAAAGAAAACAAGCCCTTTCCGAAAAGGAGGTACCAATGAGACAGAAATTCAACGTAACGGTTGCCGACGTGCCGATGACCATCAGCTGTGAGGAAACCGAGGAAGTGATTGCAAAGGCGCAATCCGAGCTGGATACCGGGATGCGCGCCCTGCTTGACGCACCGGGGAGCAGCTGCAACAAAATGGAGGCGGCAATTCTTCTGGCACTGGACTATTGCACCCGTCTGATCCACGCGAAGGATCGTGTGCGGGAGCTGGAGGACTATGTCAACGCCGCAGACCCGAACGGTGATCAGTTCGGCGCAAGTCTGCTCCGCGGGGAAAACGAACGGCTCCGCGCGGAACTGGAGGTCAGCCGCGGGGTCAATGAAACGCTCTCGGAGGATAATACCACGCTCTATTCGCTCCACGCAAAATCCGAAAAACAGATTGCGGAGGCAAATGCAAGAGCCGATCGGATGCACGATCAGGTGCTGGCACTGATGACGGAGGTACAGGATTTGCGCGGCAAGCTCGCCAGTGCCTGTGTGGAAACGCGCGAGCTGCCGGAGGGGATCGGCAAAACCGAACCCGCCGTAGAGGTGCCGATGACCGAAAAAGAAAAAGAAGTGGCAGAACGGTATGAGAAACAGGCGGAAAGCATCCCTGCGGGAGCCGAAAATCAATGAGAAAAAACGGGGCATTGCCCGAACTGCTTGCCCCTGCGGGGTCACCAGAGGCATTGCGCGCGGCGATTGAGGGCGGTGCCGATGCGGTTTATTTCGGCGGCTCCTCCTTTAATGCGCGGAGGCGGGCGGCAAACTTTACGGCAGAAGGTATGCGGGAGGCGGTTTCGCTTTGTCACGCCTTTGGCGTCCGAGCATACGTCACGTTGAATATCCTGTGCCGGGATCGGGAGCTGTCCGATTTTCTCCGAGCGGCAGAGGAGGCGTATCTTGCCGGTGCCGATGCCCTGATTGTGGCAGATCTCGGCGGGGCGGCGGCAATTCACCGCACCTTTCCGGAGTTTGAATTGCACGCCAGCACGCAGATGAGCGGACATAACACGCTTGCCGCGCGGGAGCTGGCAAGGCTCGGCTTTACCCGAATGGTGCTGGCGCGCGAAACACCCGCGCGGGACATTGGTTATTTTACCGCGAACAGCGGGCTTGAAACCGAAGTTTTCGTACACGGTGCGCTTTGCGTTTCGCACTCCGGGCAATGTCTGTTTTCCTCGCTTGTGGGGGGCAGGAGCGGCAATCGCGGCGAGTGCGCACAGCCCTGCCGCCTGCCGGACGGGCGCGGGAGATACCCGCTTTCCCTCAAAGATCTTTGTCTTGCCGCATACGTGCCGGAACTGATTTCAATGGGGGTGGATTCCCTGAAAATCGAGGGGCGACTGAAAAGCCCCTCCTACGTGCGGGACGTGACTGCCGTGTGGCGGCGTTTGCTGGACGAGAAGCGTGCCGCCACCGAGGAGGAACTGCAATACCTTGCCGGTATTTTCTCGCGCGGCGGATTTACCGACGCGTATTTTACCGGGCGGATTTCGCACGCGATGCTGGGCGTGCGCTCCGAGGCGGACAAAACCAAAAGTCGGGCGGCGGAGGTACCCGCCGGGTTGACGAGGAAAATTCCGCTTGATATGAGCTTTCGGATGGAGGCGGAAAAACCGCTCCTGCTGACGGTCAGCGCGGGCGGGAAAACCGCTACCGTTACGGGGGATATTCCGTTTTCCGCCCGCAATGCGCCGATGAGTGCGGAGGCGGTGAAAAAGAACCTGTGCAAGCTCGGTGCCACGCCGTATACCCCCGGACGGTGTGTGTTTTCGGTGGATGACGGACTGATGATCCCCGTGTCGGCAATCAATGCCCTGCGCAGAAACGCCCTGTCCGCCTTGGAAGCGGCGGGGGAGATTCCGCGCGTCGCAAAACCGTTTCCGCCCCCGGAAGGTCTGCGGGTTCGTGCCGCCGGAGCGCGTGCAACGCGCCACACGGCAAGGT
>CAKSPL010000151.1 GCA_934481325.1 uncultured Eubacteriales bacterium
TCGGTAAACCGCTTTGCGCGTTTCCATTCCCACGCCGCAGGCGGGGAATCGGAAGCCCCGGGCGGATGACGGAGCCTTTCCCATAAATCGCAACCCCTTTTCCCCTCTGTTGTCTTTTTGCCGCATTGGCGCGATGCGGCAGGAGAATAAATATCCCCAAAACCTATTTATGAAGGAGAAAAACAATGAAAAAGTTCAAAAAACTGATTCCCGCGTTCTGCCTGCTTCTGGTTTCGGCAGTTCTGATGGGTACCTCCACCTTTGCCTGGTTTTCGATGAACAAGACCGTAAAAGCCACCGGTATGACCATCACGGCAAAATCCGACAGCGTGTTCCTCGTAATCAACGAGGGCAGCACCTTTACCAAGGACGGCACCGCAAAGGAAGTGACCTCCGCCGCGGCGGAAAAGGAGCTTTACCCCGTAATGCCCAAAACTCCCTTTACCAATGCTTCCGCCGCAACCGATGTTTCCACTGCAACCAACTGGCAGTTTGCATACAGTGATGACATCAATGTGTCCAAGAGCCCCAGCTCTTTGACCTACTATCCTTGCACCACGGAGAATTGGGGCAACTATGTTGCTTCCGAAACTTTCTCCCTCGGTCTGAATGAGAATTCCAGCCTGACGGAGTCCGATAAGGAAATCACGATTAAGTCGATCACCCTGCCCACGGACACCGGCATCAAGGTAATCGTGGTCTGCGGGGAAAAGGTTGCGCTTGCCGCAGGGGATTCCCTTGGCGTAAAGGCGACTAAGACCGGCGTTGTCGTTACCGTTTACTACTATATTGACGGTGAGGACGGGAATGTATATACCACCAACACCGCCAACCTGACGGGTTCGGTTGCGATTGAATTCACCGTAGAATAATTTTCGTACTCTCACCCGAAGCGCACCGGGTGAAACCTCCCTGCACCGGGTGAAAACCCCGTGCAGGGAATAGTCGGTTATGGGGCAAAGCGTGCGCCCGCTTTCTCCTGTCAGCTACGGCAAATAAACATAAGGAATTTAAGGGAATGGAAAAAAAGTGTAATGCAAAAAAGACGGTAAACCTTGTCGTCAACATTATCCTGTGGATTTTTGTCGCATTTTGCGTGTTTGTCACGATTGTTGCGGTGTCGGCAAATGCCAACGCCAAAAACGTACCTACGGTGGGTGGCAAGTGCTACCTGTATGTGCAGTCGGACTCTATGAATGCGGAAAAACCCGCAGGCGTGCCGGAAAACAAGCCCGAAGGATTTTCCAAGGGGGCTATGATTATCGGCAGATATATCGCAACCGACGATGCGGCGATTGACGCGTTGGAGGTGGGCGATATTGTGACCTACGAGTGGGATATCACCGGTGACGGTGTGATTTCCGCCGGGGAATACAATACGCACCGCATTACCGACATCAAGCGGAATGACAAGGGGAATGTAGTCTCGGTAGAAACAATGGGTGACAACGAGGAGTACAGCCACGGGTTTTCCGAAACCGTGAAAAGGGAAAGCCTGATTGCCGTTTATACCGGCACCAAGGTTGCCGGGGTCGGCAGTGTGATGACGTTCCTCGGCTCCAGACTCGGGTTCGGCTTGTGCATTCTTCTGCCCCTGGTTGCGTTTTTCGTATACCAGTTGGTGGTGTTTATCCGAACGCTGCTTTCAGTGAAAAACAGCGGCAAAAAGCTGATCAGCGAGGCGGACGAGGAGCTGATCCGGCAAAAGGCGATTGAGGAATACCTCAAAAAGCAACAGGAGGCGGCAAAGAGCGAGGGCGGGAATGCCCCTGCACCGCAACCGCCGGAAGAAAATACGGACAGCAAGAACTGACCGGGCTTTCGCCCGCGGTCACCGACAGCTGTGACCGCGGGGAAAGTGCGGCACGGGCGATAAAATCTGGCAAAGGATATGGGCTATGAATGATTTTTTATATGGTTTTTTAACCTGGTTCAAAGCGTTTTTCGGCAATATGCTGGACGGATTCCTGATGATTTTCAAGGGAATCTTTTTCGGCATTGTCAAAATTTTCGATTTGACCTATTATTTCAAGCTCTGGGCAGATGAGCGCGCCAATTTCGGCGTGCTGGACTGGGTGTTTTCCATCCTTGCCTTTCTCCTGACCTTTGTCGTGTGGGCAGGGCTGATTCTGCTGATTGTTTACGGTATCCGCAAATACGTTCGGTTCCGCCGCACGCTGGTCGGCAATGAGGATTTGCTGGAAGAGATTGCCAACCTGCACGAGGACGTGATGCGCCTGACAGAGGATCGGGAGCGATTGCTGAAATTGAAGGTTGCCCAAACCGGCGTGACCTATGAACAGCTCAAACAGATGTTTGAGGGCGAATTTCGCGAGGTGCCGGAAACGGTGCCGGAGGGGGGAACTGCCACCGCCCCCACGGAAAATGCAGGGCGTTTTTCCCGCCTTGCCGCGGTGGACGAAAAATATGCGTTTTATCAAGCACCGGAGTATGTTTCCGGGATGACACTCAGTGAGATCTGTGAGGATTTGCGCCATTTTGCGTGCTTCAACAGCTCACTGTACTATGACATCCGCACCATCCGGCTGATGCTGGCGGGCTTCGCCTGCACCAAGCTGATTATCTTACAGGGTATCTCCGGTACCGGTAAGACCTCACTGCCCTATATAATGGGCAAGTATTTCAAAAACGACGCAACGATTGCGTCGGTTCAGCCGTCGTGGCGTGACCGCAACGAGCTGTTCGGCTATTTTAACGAATTTACGAAAAAATTCAATGAGACCGATGTCCTGCGCCGCATTTACGAGGCAGGGTACAACGATGACCTCAATGTGATTGTTTTGGATGAGATGAATATTGCCCGCGTGGAGTATTACTTTGCGGAAATGCTCTCTATCCTGGAAATGCCGGACCCGAAGGAGTGGAAAATCGAGCTGGTTCCCTCCCGTTGGGAAAGCGACCCGGCAAAATTGACCGAGGGATTTCTCACCATCCCGCAGAATGTGTGGTATGTCGGCACCATCAACAATGACGATTCCACCTTTACGGTTTCCGATAAGGTTTACGACCGTGCGTTCGTCATCAATCTGGACAGCAAGGGGATTCCCTTTGACGCACCGGAAACGGCGGGCAAGAGAATTGCGTATTCCTACGTGGAATCGCTCTACGAAAAAGCAAAAATAGATTACCCCGTCAGCGAGGAAATGCTGGATAAGATCGAAAAGTTAGACCTTTACGTGATTGAAAAATTCCGCGTGGCGTTCGGTAACCGTATTCTCAAACAGCTGAAAAATTTTGTCCCGGTCTACATCGCCTGCGGCGGCAGTGAAATCGAGGCAATCGATTATATTTTCGTGACCAAGGTGTTCCGTAAATTCGAGAGTCTGAACCTCTCCCTCATCCGTGACGAGATCAGGGGGCTGATTTCCTTTATGGATGCACAGTTCGGCAAGGGCAGTATGAGGGAAAGCATCGCTTATCTGCAACGCCTGCAAAAAATGTACTGATATGAAGATGAAAGGAGGGGCGCGGTATGGCGGATGAAGTCAATATCCCCGGTAACGGTATGCAAAACGAGGAAAAAACGCAGGAAAACGACACTGCGTGGGTCGGGCTTTTGCGCTACCATAAATCCTTTACCGCAAAGCTCCTTTTGTCCGGGACTGCCGTGCGGGAGTACTATGCCGAAATCGCAACCGAGCTGCTTTCCTATGAGCGGGTACGCTCCCGCACCGGGTGGGCGGGCGTCACCTTTTCGGTGGGGCGCACGCAATTGGCGCGCTGTACCATCAACGGCAAAACCCTTTGCCTTTACCTCGCCGCCGACCCTGCGGAATTGTCGGACGGGCGATACAAAGCGCGTGACGCGGCAGGTACCCGCCGATATGAAAAAACACCGTCCTTGCTC
>CAKSPL010000152.1 GCA_934481325.1 uncultured Eubacteriales bacterium
AATATCCGCGTAGCCCGCAAGGGCGTCGATGCCCTCCTCAATGCGTGCGCCGCCGCTGTCGTTGATTGAGACGAAGGGCGCGCGGTTCTCGTAGGCGAGATCCATCACCCGGCAGATTTTTGCCGCGTGCGTGGCACCGAGCGACCCGCCCCCCACGGTAAAATCCTGAGAGGAGGCAAAGGTCAGCCGCCCGTGAACCTTGCCGAAGCCCACAATCACGCCGTCCCCGGGTTTTTTCTTTTTTTCCATTCCAAAGTCCGTCGCGGCGGAAAACGCCATATCGCCAAGCTCGGTAAAGGTGCCGTCGTCAAACAGTGCCTCCATACGCTCTCTGGCGGTCAGCTTGCCAGACGCGTGCTGTCTTTCCACACGCGCGGCACCGCCCGCCGAAAGAACCTCGGTGCGTTTATTGTTCAGGATTTCAATACAGTCTCTCCACTTTGCGTCCATTCGTTTTTCCATTCCTCCAATCCTGCCGTACTGTTTACGGTAAAGACAGCGGCGTCCGGCAAAGTGCGGCGCACAAAGCCCGAGAGGGTTGCGCCCGCGCCCGCTTCCACAAAGGTGTCAAAGCCCTCGTTCCACAGGGTGCGCAGGGTCTGCTCAAAACGCACGGGGGAGGCAACCTGGCGGGATAGCGTGTCCGTCAGGTCACTTCCGTCCGCGGCATAGGGAGCCGCCGTGCGGTTGGCATATACCGGCATTTCGGCACGTCCGGGCGTGAGGGTTTTCAGCCGTTCCTCCAGCACGCCGACGGCACCCGTCATATACGGGGTGTGGAACGCACCGGAAACGGCAAGCTTTACGGCTCTGCCGCCCGCCGCCTTGACGGCGGCGCAGAAGTCGTCGATTTGCTCCTTACTGCCGGCGCAGGAAATCTGCCCCGGGCAGTTGTAGTTGACGGGCCAGATTTCGGAAAACTGCCCGCAAAGCCCCTCCACGGTGGGGGCGTCCAGTTTCAGAACCGCCGCCATCGCACCGGGATGCTCCCCGGAGAGTTTTGCCATGGTCTGCCCGCGCAAAAGCACCAGGCGGAATGCGTCCTCCTCGGAGAGCAGACCAGAAAAGGCAAGCGCGGGCAATTCTCCCAGCGAAAAGCCCGCCACCGCATCGGGGCGCAGTCCGTTTTCGCGCAGTGCCTGTGCAATCGCAAGGTCGGTCAGAAAAAGACACGGTTGGGTGTTTTCGGTTTTTGCAAGCTCTGCCGCGTCCCCGTGAAAGGTAAGGGCGGTGATGTCGGGGGCAAGTTTTTCCCCCATTTCAAACACGGCACGCGCGGCGGGGGAGGTTTCGTAAAAGTCCGCCCCCATTCCGACTGCCTGCGCGCCCTGACCCGCAAAAAGCAATGCTGTTTTTCCCATTACAGTTCCTCCACCGTTTCCCGCGGGATGGCAGTGAACGAGAGACTACCCTTTGCACGGCACGCCCCAGCCACGTTCACCGCCGCGTCAAAGGAGATCATCGGACCTCCCCGGCTTTTCTTGGTGACGGTGATTTCCATCACGTCACCGGGTATAATCGGTTTCAGAAACTTGAAACCGTCTACCTTCAGCAAAACATAAAGCAGTCCCTCACTGTCTCCGGCTTCGCTTTGCGCTACCACGGAGCAAAGCTGAGCACAGCTTTCCACAATCAGCACACCGGGTAAAATCGGGGTGCCGGGGAAATGCCCCGCAAACCACGGGTCGTTTGCCGACACGGTTTTGGTGCCGGTGGCACCGTTCTCATCCATTGCCGTCACCCGCTCAATCATCTGAAAGGGCGGACGCTGTTTTAAGATTTGATTGACCTCAAATACGTTCATCAAAGCGAAATTCCTCCGTCCACGGTGATGACCTGACCCGTGATATACGCCGCGTCCTCCGAGGCAAGCATCGAAACCACGCCTGCCACGTCCTCCACGGAGCCGAGCCGGTGCAAAGGAATCGCCTTCAGGTATTCTTCCTTTTTTTCGGGCGGGAGCGCGTCCAGCATTTCGGTTTCGATAAAGCCGGGAGCCACCGCATTGACACGGATGCCGTAAGGAGCCAGCTCCTTTGCCATCGTGGCGGTCATCGTGTTGACCGCCCCCTTGGTGGCACCGTACACACTCTGCCCCGGCAGGGCAAGAATGCCGCTGACCGAGGACATATTGATAATCACACCGCATTTGCGGCGGAACATTTTCAGCACTGCCTGCTGTGCGCAGTAGAAATAGCCTTTGACGTTGAGGTCAAGGCACGCGTCAAGGGTGTCGGGGTTCAGCATCAGCACGTATTCGTCCCGCACGATGCCCGCATTGTTGACCAGCACGTCAATTTGTCCGTAGGCCTTCGTGACCTCGCGCATCATCCGCTTGACCTCATTCAGATCGGAAACGTCCGCCCGGCAGATCATTCCGTCACCGCCGTTTTCCCGGATGGCGGCGAGAACCGCCTCGGCTTCCTTTTCGCTGTGCGCAAAATTGACCGCAACGGTAAAGCCGTCCTTTGCCAGCCGCAGGGCGCACGCGCGGCCGATCCCGCGCGAGGCACCCGTTACCAGTGCTACTTTCATCTGTGTACTCCTTTGATTATTTTCCGAGCACCACTGCGGTGTAAGAGCCGCCGGGCGCATAGGAGAGAACCAGCACGCGGGAAAGCGCGGTGCCGTCCACTCCGACCTTTTTGCCGTCTACATAGGTATCGGGTTCATTTTTCAAATCTCCGTGCAGGAGAAGTGCCGCGTGAGAAAGCGCGAGTGCCGCAGTGGCGGCGCGCCCCTCGCCCACACGCTCCTTGACGGTAATTACGGGGAGCGTTTTGCCGAACACGGAGGAAATCCCCGCGCTCTCAATCGCGTCCACCTCTGCCGCGCCGTTGGCAAAGCCGACTGCCGCGTCCATGTCACCGGCGGTGAGTCCCGCGTCATCCAGTGCCGCGAGAATCGCGTCCGTCAAGCCCTTTTCGGAGCCCTTGACCGTGCCGTAAGGCACTGCCGCGTGTGCCATTCCGTAGCCCAGCACCCGGCAATAGCGGGTGGCGTTTCGTGCCGCGGCCGAGTCCCCGGTTTCCAGCAGAATCGAAACACTGCCGTCCGAGAGGGAATAGCCGCTCTTGCATTCGTACGGGAGTACCGCACCGTCTGCGGCGTCACCGGTCACGCGGTACAGCTCCGCGATTACGGCACTGTTTTCATCGCTTCCGGTTGCCAGCATCGCGTCCTCCCAGCCGTTGCGCAGGACGTTCACGGCGTACGCCACGCTCTGAAGCCCGGATTGCGCACCATTGGTCACGGTGACGTTGTAGCCCTTTACGCCCGAGCAGATGGAAAGATATCCGCCCGCCGCGTTGTAGACCGTATTCGGGAAACGGAAGGCACTGCCCGCCGCATTGCCCTTTTCGGCAAGCACCTCCTGAAATTCACAGCTGGGGCCGAGGGCTCCGTCCGCCGTGCCGATAATCATCCCGATTTTTCCGGCGTTTTCCGGGGTAACGGAAAGCTCCCCGTCACGCAATGCGTTCATACCGGATACCGCCTGCAACTGGCTGAAATGATCCAGCTTGCGGTAAAATGCCATTTTCAGCCCCTCGGCGGCGTAATCCTCGGCACCGACGGCGGAAAATTCCTCCCCGCCGACGGCAGTGCGCCCCTCGCGGCAGGCGGCAAGATAGGCATTCTTGCCGTTGCCCAGCGGCGTAACCAACCCCAGTCCCGTTACGTAAATCTCCGGGTTCCGGACGGTATGCTCCATATTGCCCGGCTGTTTGCTGAACAGGATGCTGGCATTGTTTCCGCCGAACGCAAAGGAGTTGTTCATCACCGTGGTCAGCTCTTTTTTCTTTGCCGTGTTGGGGACAAAATCAAAGCTCCCCGCCTTTTCCGCCAGCAGGGGCAAATCTTCCTT
>CAKSPL010000153.1 GCA_934481325.1 uncultured Eubacteriales bacterium
CCCGTCAATGGCGGAAAAAGGGAAGAACAGCACCAGGCAAGGGGTGCTTGCTTCAATACGGGAAAGCGGCAAATCCTCCGGACAAAACAGTGCCGCCGCGCCAAATACGTCCCCCGCCGCCAGCGTGCGCAAAAGCACGTTACGCCCACGGTCGGTGGAAAGCACCGCCGCCGTACCCGAAATCAGCACGCCAAGGCATTTTGCCCCGCCGGAAAGCGGTTCACCCGCGGCAAACCTGCGGGTCTCACCGGCAGAAAGCAGACGGTCGATATTCTCTTTATCGGCATCCGCAAACAGCGGAACGCCGCGAAGAAGCGCGGTCAGGTTTTCCATCATTCCTCCAATGTCTCAAATGAGACAACTAAGTATATCATAATGTGATTTTTTTGTCAATCGTCACGGGCGCAATTGTTGTTAATAAATTGTGAATAGTGAGCCTGTCTACTTGCCGAGCGCGCCGGGCGGGGCTATAATGAAGAAAACAAACCGGAGGTGTGATATGAGCATTACAAAAGAGTATTTCGGCAGTCTTTCCGACGGGCGAGCAGTACATCGCTACCTGATGCGCAACGCGCGCGGGATGGCAGTGGCGATTTTGGATTTTGGCGGTGCAATTCAGCAGATTCTGGTGCCGGATCGGAACGGGTGCCTTGCCGATGTGGTAGGCGGCTATGACGATATTTCGCATTACGAATTCGGGGACGGATACCAGGGCGCGTTGATCGGTCGTTTCGGAAACCGTATCTGCCGCGGGGAATTGGAGCTGGACGGCAAGCGTTATCAGCTGTACATCAACAACGGCGAAAACCATCTGCACGGCGGAAAGGTGGGCTTCAGCCACAAAATTTGGGAGGTTACCGAGCAGGACGGGGCAGAACCTGCACTGAAACTGCACTATGTTTCCCCTGACGGAGAGGAAAACTACCCCGGCACACTGGACGTAACGGTTACCTATACCCTGAAAACCGAAAACGCCCTTTCCATTCACTATGAGGCAACGACCGACAAAAAAACGGTGCTCAACCTCACCAATCATTCCTATTTCAATCTCGGCGGCTTTGCCTCCGGCAAGATTTTTGACCATATTCTGCAACTGGACGCGGACACCTACCTTGCCACCGATGACGGGCTGATTCCGACCGGAGACTTGGTGAATGTAACGGGTACCCCCTTTGACTTCCGCACGCCGAAAGCCATCGGCAAGGATTTTGCCGCGGAAAACCGTGATTTGAAAATTGCGGGCGGCTATGACCACTGCTTCAATTTCACGGGCGGAGAAACGAAAAATCCGATTTGGCGCGCTACGCTCTATGATCCGGCAAGCGGCAGAGAAATGCGGGTGATGACCAATCAGCCCTCGGTGCAGTGCTACACTGCCAATTTTCTGTGCAACCCGGAGCATCCCTTCAAGGGCGGATATCCGCAGGGTAAACAGAATGCTGTTTGCCTGGAGACACAGCATATGCCCGACAGCATCCATCACGAGGGCTTCACCAATACGGTGCTTCTCCCCGGTGAAAAGTACGATTACACCACCGAATACGCGTTTGGAGTGAGAAAATGAGTCGAGAGCTGTTATTTCAGGACGGCGAGCGCATTATCTTCGCCGGTGACTCGGTCACGGATATGAAAAGTGCCGCGCCGCTTGCCGAAGGACTTGGAGATTCGCTTGGGTTCGGCTATGTCCGTATGGTGGAAAATCTGTTGACGGCGTTTTACCCGGAGCGGAATATCCGCGTAACCAATTGCGGCGTTTCGGGCAATACCAGTCGCGGGCTCCTGGAGCGTTACGAGCGGGATGTGCTGACGCATAAAACCGAATGGCTTTCCATCTGTATCGGGATCAATGACGTTTGGCGGCAGTTTGACCTGCCCGCAATCCCCGGCAAAGCCGTCACACCCGAGCAGTATGAGCAGAACGTAGAGCAGATGATCACCCTGATGAAGGACAAGGTCAAAGGGATTTTTATTCTTTCTCCGTATTATATCGAGCCGAACAAAGCCGACCCGATGCGCCACCGGATGGACGAATACGGCGCAATCTGCCGCCGCCTTGCCGAAAAGCACGGCTGTATCTTTGTGGATTTTCAGGCGATGTTTGATGAGTTTTGCAAATATCAGCATTCCTCCCGCCTCGCGTGGGACCGCATCCATCCCAATCAGATGGGGGCTACGCTGATGGCAAAAGCCTTTCTCACCGCCGCCGGCTTTGATTTTACCCGCTGATTGAAAAATACCAAAAGCGCGGTCAACCAAATGGTTGACCGCGCTTCTTTACTTGTGTTCCTGTTCCCGCAATTCTGTCGGTGACATTCCGAAAATGGTTTTGAATCGGCGCAGAAAATTCGGATAATCCCGAAACCCGCTGCTCCCGCACACCTGCGAGGCGGTGAGCGCGGAGGAGAGAAGCAGTTTTCTCGCATAGTCAAACCGCAACCGATCCAGATATTGCTGAAAAGTCACCCCGGTGTCGCGCCGGAACATAGCCGAAAAATAGGTGGGGGTATAGCCTGTAAAGCGAGCCACCTCTGCGAGCGTCGGGCTTTCCCGAAAATGCCCCAGCAGATACACCGTGGCAAGCGCGAGATAGGAGGGGCGCGCAGGCTTTTCCCCTCGGTAAGAAAGGCACTTGTGTAACACGCTGTCCAAAAGGCAGGCGGCAAATTCCGTGGAGGACTGCTGCCGGCAAAGTTCATCCAGCACCGCTTCAAAGAAGCGGCGGTCAGGTTTCTTCACGTTGAAGGCAAGTGCTCCGCCGTCCTCCACGCAACGGGCAAGCAGATCGGTGCGGCAGGCACGTTCGGAAAACATTACGTTGAAAATGCGGCAGTTCTCAGCGCGGACGGTGTGATGGTTTGCGGGCGTCATAAGAAAAAACATTCCTGCCGAGATTGGGTAACTTACCCCGTCAATTTCATAACTGCCTGTGCCATCCATCACATATTCCAACTCGTAAAACTCGTGCCAGTGAAGTGCCGTAAAACCATTCAGCCTTTTTTTAACCGCAGAAAGAAACCCATCTTTTATAAATTCCGCCGACGCATATTTTCTCAATCCTCTCACCTCTTTTTTCTATTTTACAAAAAATCGTAAGAAAAAGCAATACTATCCAAAGAAAATCCATTGAGGAAAATTCTCTCGTTTGTTACAATCGGGTCAGAGGGAGGTGGCAGAATGAAAAAACATTATCTGGTGGGCAATGCTCACATCGACCCGGTGTGGCTGTGGCGCTGGCAGGACGGATACTCCGAGGTGCTGGCGACCTTCCGCAGTGCGCTGGACAGAATGAAAGAATTTGAAGACTATAAATTTACCTCTGCGTGCTCTGCTTATTATCGGTGGGTAGAGGAAACCGACCCCGCCATGTTTGAGGAGATCCGCGAACGGGGAAAGGAGGGCAGATGGAATATTGTGGGCGGTTGGGTCATTCAGCCGGACTGCAACCTCCCGTGCGGGGAAAGTTTTGCGCGTCAGGCGTTGGTGGGACAACGCTATTTCAAAGAAAAATTCGGTGTTTGCGCCAAAAGCGGGTATAATGTGGATTCTTTCGGACACAACGCGTCATTGCCCAAAATTCTGCGTGCGGGCGGAATGTCGCGCTATGTGTTTATGCGCCCCTGTGAAGGGGAGCATCCGCTGGGGTTTGATCAGTTTATCTGGGAAAGCGATGACGGCAGCGCGGTGACGGCAAGCCGCATTCTTTCTTACGGACCCTCTATGACGGTGGAAAAAATCCGCGCCAACGCGGCGCGCACCGAGGCAGATGGCGTGGAGCGGATGTCATTTTTCGGGGTCGGCAACCACG
>CAKSPL010000154.1 GCA_934481325.1 uncultured Eubacteriales bacterium
ATGCCGCTTCCCCGATGGCGGTAACCGTGGAAGGAAGCTCTGCTTTGGTCATCACCGAGCAGTTGGCAAAGGCAAGATCACCCACGGTAACGATGCCCTCTGGTAAGGTTACGGAGGTAATATTGGTGGAATTATAGAACGCGCAGGAGGCAATTTCCGTTACCGGGCGTTCGTCGATGATAGCGGGCACCGTCACGGCGTGGGGCTGAAAGCTCGCCGAAAAGCCGATAATCGACACCTCGTCACCGTTGATGTATTTGTATTCAAAGCGGTCGGCATACTCCCCCCCGGCAGTATAGTACTGCCCGGTGGTCTTTACCGCCATATCCACAGAGCCGTCCTCTCCGCTGTCCCCGTTTTTGGAGCAAGCCGCAAAGGGCAACGCCAACAGCAACAACGCCAGCAGACAGATCAAAATTTTCTTCATAATTCCCTCCCGTCGCCCATACGGGCAGCCTTGATCTTGATATACGGTATTATTATACCGCATTTGTCCCCCGCTGTCAAGAGAATTTGTGCAAACTGCGTTTTTTCGACGCACTCTTTCTTGACAAGCCCGAAAAAAGCGGTATAATGGTATTGAAAACACAGAAAAGGAGGGAGTACGATGCTGGAAAAGGAAATCGGGTCATTGCGCGGAGTGGGACCCGCAAAAATCGCCGCTTACCACAGGCTCGGCATACACAACCTGAGGGATCTTTTGTATCATTTTCCCCGCGCGTATGAAAACCGGGGCGACGTCAGAACCCTGGAAGCGGCGGCGGACGGATTCCGCCACGCGGTAATCCTGACCGTGGGAACAGAGCCGAAATCCACCCGTATCCGCGGGCGGATGTCGCTGTTGAAATTCCGCGCGTTTGACGAAAGCGGCGTTTGCGAGATTACCTATTACAATCAGGCGTATCTGAAAGACCGGTTTCTCCTTGGCACCTCCTTCCGCTTTTTCGGCAAGGTGGAGAAAAAGGGAAAGCGGTATGTGATGAATTCCCCGGCGGCGGAGCCGATGGACGATCGCACGCCCCTGCGCGATCTGCTCCCCGTCTATCACCTCACCGAAGGGCTTTCGGGGCGGCAGGTGATGCAGAATCTGGAAGCCGTGATGGGGGCAACCGCGGAAATCACCGACCCGTTGCCGGAGAAAATCCGCACGGAAAACCGCCTTGCCACGCTCGGTTTTGCCCTTCGCAATATTCACAACCCCACGGACTTCGTTGCGCTTGCCGCGGCGAAAAAACGCTTGATTTTTGACGAATTTTTCTATTTTGCGCTTGGCCTTTCGCTCACGCGAGGGGAGCGGCGCGCCGCAGGCGCGCCGGCGTGTACCGACACCGAGCTTACCCCCTTTCTCGCATCGCTCCCGTATCGGCTGACCGGGGCGCAGGAGCGCGCGATTCGTGACATTGCCGCCGATATGGCAGGCACCGCACCGATGAGCCGAATTGTGGTAGGTGACGTGGGGTGCGGCAAAACCGTGGTTGCCGCCGCCGCAATCTATCTTGCCGTGAAAAACGGCAGGCAGGCGGCTCTGATGGCTCCCACGGAGATTCTCGCGCGCCAGCATTACAACGATCTTACGCCGTTTCTCGGCGCGCTCGGTATCGGCGTAAAACTCCTGATCGGTGCCACCCCCGCCGCCGAAAAGCGGAAAATTTATGCCGCGCTGGAAAGCCCGGACGAAACCGCGCGCCTGCCCGTGGTCATCGGCACGCAGGCACTGCTAAACGATGGAGTGCGCTTTGCGGCACCGGGGCTGATCGTAACCGATGAGCAACACCGCTTCGGGGTGCGGCAACGGGCAACGCTCGCCGAAAAAAACGAGTCCGCCCATATGCTGGTGATGTCTGCCACGCCGATCCCGCGCTCGCTTGCGCTCGCGCTCTACGGTGACCTTGACCTCTCCCGCATTGACGAAATGCCCGCCGGGCGGCAGAGGGTGGACACCTTTGTGGTGGACGAGGGCTATCGGGAACGCCTCAACGCCTTTATCCGTCGGCAATGCGCCGAGGGCGGGCAGGTTTATGTGGTCTGCCCTGCGGTGGAGGAACGCGATGCGGAGCCGGACGAGGTGACCCTCTCCGAAATCGGAGACAATGCGGTACTGCCCCCGAAGCCCCCGCTCACCGCCGCCGTCACTCACGCGGAAGAACTGCAAAACGCCTTGCCGGAACTGACGGTAGGCTGTGTGTACGGTGCGATGAAAAGCAAGGAAAAGGACGCGGTGATGGCGCGTTTTGCCGCGGGCGAGATTCAGGTGTTGGTTTCCACCACGGTGATTGAGGTGGGGGTCAATGTGCCGAACGCGTGCCTGATGATTGTGGAAAACGCAGAACGGTTCGGGCTTTCCCAGCTTCATCAGCTCCGCGGGCGCGTAGGGCGCGGAACGCGGAAATCTTATTGTGTGTTGGTTTCGGGTGAGAGCGTGGAGGGGGACACCCCCGCCGCACGGCGGCTCTCGGTGATGCGCTCCACCTACGACGGCTTTGAAATTGCCGAAAAAGACCTTGCCCTGCGCGGCCCCGGAGACTTCCTTTCGGGTGGAGGCAGCGCGGACATCCGCCAGAGCGGCGGCGTGCGGTTTCGTCTTGCTACCCTTTGTGACGATACGGGACTTCTCTCTGCCGCATTCGGCGCGGCGAAAAAACTCTCGGACGCCGACCCGTCTCTTGCCGCGCACCCGGACTTGCGCGAGGCGGTGGACGGAATGTTTACGCTGGACGCGGACACCATCAGCTAAGCGTGAGGGACGCGAAGGACGCGCGGGACGCGGCGGGGGAGCTTTTTGCAAAAAGCTCCCCCGCACCCCCGCAAAAATTCTTACACAAAGGAAAATCTGCCGCCGGAAATTTTACGGGAACAGGGTTCGCCACCCCGGGTTCGCACAAATGCCTTGACGGGTTCAAAATGCGGTACGGGCAATAAAGGCACTCTGCAAGAATCCCCGTTTGTGCGGTTTTGCGCAATTTACCCCCTATACGTGCAGGGTTTTTACAATTTAGCCTCTATATATGCAGAGTTTTGAAAAAACGGCGGATCGCAGGCACGATCCGCCGTTTTTTTATTCTTCCTCGCCCCTGCGGGCAAGAAACCGCCGCGTCCGCTCGCTTTGCGGAGAGCCGAAAATCTGTTCCGGCGTGCCGGCTTCTTCGATTACGCCGTCCGCCATAAAAATGACCTTGTCCGACACGTCGCGGGCAAAATTCATCTCGTGCGTTACGATAATCATCGTGCGGCTGCCGTTTTTAAGGGATTTGATGACCTTGAGCACCTCACCCGTCAGCTCCGGGTCCAGGGCGGAGGTCGGCTCGTCAAAGCAGAGAATCTCCGGGTCCAGCATCAGCGCACGCGCAATCGCCACGCGCTGGCACTGCCCGCCCGAAAGCGCGGAGGGGTACTCATCGGCTTTTTCCGAAAGCCCGACCTTGGAAAGCAGTTCTTCCGCCTTTTTGCCGATCCGCGCCGCGATTTCCGCCTTCTCCGCCTTGCCGGGCTTTCGTTTTCCAAGCTCCGCTTTTGCCCTCAGCTCCGCCGCTAAGGTCAGATTTTTTCGCACCGTATACTGGGGAAACAGATTAAAGGACTGAAAAACCAACCCGAATTTGAGCTGCCGCTCCCTTTTTTCTGCCCCGGAAAGCTTGCGGTGATCCGCCGCGTCAAATACCGTTTCGCCCGAAACGGCAATTTCGCCCTCGTCCGGGGTTTCCAAAAAATTCAGGCACCGCAACAGCGTGGTTTTCCCGCTCCCCGAGGAGCCGATGATAGAGAGAATCTCTCCCTGCTCCAGGGAAAAGC
>CAKSPL010000155.1 GCA_934481325.1 uncultured Eubacteriales bacterium
TCCATACCGCGAATCTTCTCCACCTTATCGTACTCGATTTCCGGGAAGATCAGCTGCTCTTTGAGACCCAGCGAGTAGTTGCCGCGGCCGTCAAAGGCGTTGGGATTGATCCCCTTGAAGTCACGCACGCGGGGGAGTGCAAAGTTGAACAGACGATCCATAAACTCATACATCCGGTCGCCGCGAAGAGTGACCTTTGCACCGATCTTCATGCCCTGACGGAGCTTGAAGTTTGCCACGGACTTCTTTGCCGTGGTCGGCACTGCCTTCTGACCCGTAATCGTGGTCAGATCCTTGATGATGTTTTCAATCACCTTGCTGTTCTCTTTTGCGTCACCGGCACCGATGTTGACCACGATTTTGTCAAACTTCGGAATCTGCATCACGCTCTTGTAACCGAACTGCTTCATCAGGGCGGGAGCAACCTGTTCTTTGTACATATCCTTCAGTCTTGCCATGTTACTCTGCCTCCCCTCACAGTTTCGTGCCGCACTTGGCACAAACGCGGACCTTTTCGTTGCCGTCCGTCGTCATCTTCACGCGAACGCCCTTGTTGCATTTGCTGCAGAACAGCGCAACCTTGGAAGCATACAGCGCGCCCTCGGCGTCAATCACGCCGCCGGTCTCGCCCTGCTTGCGGGGCTTCACGTGCTTGTGAATCACATTCACGCCTTTTACGAGAACCTTGCCCTCGGCGGGAGCGGTGGCAATCACTTCGCCCTTCACGCCTTTGTCATCACCGGAAAGCACAATGACGGTGTCGCCGGTTTTAATATGAAGATTTTTCACGACCAGTTCCTCCAATCAAAGTACTTCGGGAGCGAGCGACAGGATTTTCAGATAATCCTTTTCGCGCAGCTCTCTTGCCACAGGCCCGAAGATACGGGTCCCGCGGGGGGTTTTGTCTTCCTTGATAATTACCGCGGCGTTCTCATCAAATTTGATATAGGAGCCGTCCGCACGCTTCAGACCGTGCACGCTTCTCACAATAACAGCCTTGACAACCTCGCCCTTTTTCACCATACCGCCGGCAGCGGCTTTTTTGACACAAGCCACTACTACGTCGCCAATGTTCGCATAGCGACGGCCGGAGCCGCCCAGTACGCGGATGCACATCAGCTCTTTGGCACCGGTGTTATCGGCAACTTTCATCAGTGTTTGTTGCTGAATCACTTTTCTTTCCTCCTACTGTTTCAGTACGCTTCGACGTACTTACTGTTAGAATTCTGTGTGAGCGAAATTATTTCGCCTTTTCGATGATCTCGGTCACGCGCCATCTCTTCGTCTTGGAGAGCGGGCGGGTTTCCATTACTTCCACACGATCGCCGACGCCGCACTCGTTGTTTTCGTCGTGTGCGTGAATTTTCAGCGTGTGCTTGATGATCTTGCCGTAAACGGGATGCTTTACGTTATCCTCGATGGCAATGACAACCGTCTTGTCCATCTTGGAGCTGACCACGAGACCGACTCTCGTTTTTCTCAGCGTTCTTTCTTCAGTCATGACTGTTCCTCCTTATGCGTTCTTCTCATTGAGAACGGTCATCACGCGGGCAATGTCCTTCTTGACTTCCACCAGCTTATGGGGGTTGTCAAGCTGATTGATCGCGTGCTGGAAACGGAGATTGAAAAGCTCGCCTTTCAGCTCTTTGAGCTTCGCGTTAAGTTCTTCAGCACTCATCTTTTTCAGTTCTGCTGCTTTCATCGCTTAACCCTCCCCGTTTTCTTTTTCGATGAACTTGGTCTTGATCGGCAGCTTGTGCCCGGCAAGACGCATAGCCTCTTTTGCGATCTCCTCGCTCACGCCTTCCATCTCGAACAGGACTCTGCCCGGCTTGACAACGGCGACCCAGTACTCGGGAGAGCCTTTACCGGAACCCATTCGGGTTTCAGCCGGCTTTTCGGTGATGGGCTTATCGGGGAAAATCTTGATCCAGACCTGACCGCCACGCTTGATGTAACGCGTCATTGCGATACGGGCTGCCTCAATCTGATTGCTGGTAATCCAGGCGGGTTCCAGAGCCACAAGACCGTAGGAACCGTAGGTCAGGGTGTTGCCGCGGGTGGCTTTGCCCTTCAACCGACCGCGCTGAACGCGGCGGTATTTTACTCTCTTAGGCATCAACATATTATTTCGTGCCTCCTTGTCTGGGTGCTCTGCGCTCGCCGTTCTGTTCGCGGCGTTCGCCGCCCTGACGGTTGCCTGCCGGGCGACGGTCACCGCGGAAGTTGCGGTTGTCGCGGCGGCGATCGTCGCGGGGAGCGGCGGCAGGACGATTGACTTCGTTCAGCACCTCGCCGCGGTAGATCCACACCTTGATGCCGATCTTGCCGTAGGTGGTGTTTGCTTCCCAGAAGCCGTACTCAATGTCCGCACGCAGGGTCTGCAGCGGAATGGTTCCTTCGTGGTAGTGCTCGGTTTTCGCGATTTCCGCGCCGCCGAGACGCCCACCGCAACTGATTTTGATCCCCTTTGCGCCAAGACGCATCGTATTGCGGATCGCCATCTTCATTGCGCGGCGGAATGCCGTGCGGTTTTCCAGCTGGGATGCGATGTTCTCGGCAACCAGTTGTGCGTTGAGGTCGGGGTTCTTCACCTCCACCACGTTCAGTGCCACCGGCATACCGACCATCTTTTCAAGCTGTGCCTTGTACTTGTCGATCTCGGCACCGCCCTTACCGATGACCATACCGGGCTTCGCGCAGTGGATGAACACGCGCACTCTGTGGCTGTCGCGCTCAATCTCGATCTTCGGCACGCCTGCTTTCTGCAGCTCGTTCTTCAGATATTTGCGGATCTGGTAGTCGGAAACCAGCGTATCGCCGAATTTCTGATCGGAGACAAACCATCTGGAATCCCAGTTTTTAATCACGCCCACGCGAAGGCCGTGGGGATTTACTTTCTGTCCCATTTTCGTTTACCTCCTCATTCTCTTTCTTTCACAACCATCGTTACATGGCTGGATCTTTTCAGGATGCGGTCCGCACTGCCCTTTGCACGGGGCATAATGCGTTTCATTGTGGGGCCGGGGCATACGAAGCACTCGCTCACGTACAGCCGGGTCTCATCCATCCCGAAGTTGTTGACGGCGTTCGCCTTTGCACTGTCCAGCAGCTTCACGAGATACTCGCAAGCGGACTTGTGCGTGTTCAGGAGAATGCCCTTTGCAACACTCACATCCTTCCCGCGAATCAGGTCAAGTACATACTGAACCTTGCGGGGAGAAATGCGAGCATATTTCAGATATGCTTTTGCTTCCATTTTTCAACTTCCTCCCTTATTTCGCGGTGTTTGCGGTCTTGGATCCGGAGTGACCGCGGAATGTGCGGGTGGGCGCAAACTCACCCAGCTTGTGACCGACCATATCCTCGGTTACATACACCGGCACGTGCTTTCTGCCGTCGTGAACGGCGATCGTGTGGCCGACAAACTCCGGGAAGATGGTGGAGGCACGGGACCAGGTCTTGATGACCTTCTTTTCGTTCTTTTCGTTCATAGCGCAGATACGGGCGTAGAGTTTCTCTTCGACGTAGGGCGCTTTTTTCAGACTTCTGCTCATAATCGATTACTCCTCCTTATTTCGCGTTTCTGCGTTTGATGATCAGCTTGTTGGTTCTTGCCTTCTTGTTACGGGTCTTGTAACCCATCGTAGGCTTGCCCCAAGGCGTAACGGGCGTCGGGCGGCCCACAGGAGCCTTGCCCTCACCACCGCCGTGCGGGTGGTCGCAGGGGTTCATAACAGAACCGCGGACGGTCGGGCGAACGCCCTTATGGCGGGTTTTGCC